>CALMKG010000459.1 GCA_937867175.1 uncultured Propionibacterium sp.
GGCATGCGCTGCCAGTCATGTGGGGGTGTCCTAACGGGCGGGAGGCAGCCGTGCCGGCGCCGGCACGGGCGCCGGCACGGGGTCAGCGCAACCGCCTAGCATGATGGCCATTGCGGTGGCAGTTCGTCGCGTCGAGGCGGGTCGGCTCCTGGGCGGGTGACACAGATGTGTGCGGCCTGGTGGGCGGCCTCGAGGAGCTGAACGAGCCGGACGCTCGAGAGGTCCTCATGGGCTCCTTCGATGGCCATAGCGATGAGAGCAGCCATGAAGGTGTCCCCGGCGCCGACCGTGTCGGCCACGGTGGCGTCTGGGGCCTGGACGCTGGCTGCGCCCTGCGTGCTGAATGCGCGCGCGGGCCCGGCCCCGGCAGTCACGACGACAAGTTCAGCGGACCCGCGGAGGAGGTCGGTGGCGACTGCAGCAGGGTCGGACCCGGGTTGGAGATACTCGAGGTCCTCGTCGCTGAGCTTGACGATGTCGGAGCATGCGGCCAGCTCTCGGACGTGGCTCCAGGCTTGGTCGGGATCGCGGATAAGGGCTGGCCGGATGTTCGGATCGAGAGTGACTAGCAGCTTGCGCTCCCGCGCTTGCTTCACCAAGTCCAGCACGGCGGTGGCGCCGGGTGCCAGGATCGCTGCGACCGAACCGACGTGCAGTGATCGAGCGTCCGGTGGAAGCCGGCGCGGCCCCAGAGTCCAGTCGAGGTTGAACTCATAGCGGGCCGCGCCGGCGGCTTGGATGTGCGCAGTTGCGGTGTTGGTCCTCCGCCCGGCAAGAACCGACGCGGGGTGGAGGTCCACGCAGTTGCGCGTCAGATGGTTGCCGATCAGCTCCCCGTCAGCGTCTTGTCCGAGCTCGGTGATCAGCTCCACGGGGTGGCCGAGGCGCGCCAGTCCGACCGCGACGTTCAGCGGCGATCCCCCCGGCACGCGCCGTGTTGGCTGCCGGTCGGCGACGATGATGTCGACCAGCGCCTCCCCGACGACGATGCAAGTCGCCGGCGACGGTCGCGAGCCGGGTGTCGCGCTTGGGTCCGCGGCGCGTGGGTCGGTGGAGTTGGCGTGCTCGGCCATCACGTGGGTCCTTGTCAGCTTCCGATGACGGTGACGGGCAGCGGCGCCTCGATGTGGTCGGCAGCCAGGGTTCCGTGGAGGACCTCCACCACGGCGCGGAGTTCTCCGTCGGCGGTGCGTTCGTGGCGGTAGGTTCCCCAGCCCTTGCCGTGAGACCAGAAGCAGCTGAACTCGTCGAGACCGAACTTGGGGTCGAAGCTGATCCGGTTGCGGCCGAGGTCGGCGCTGAAGCCGAGCAGGGCGGTGAGGAGGCCCCAGCTGGCCATGGCGCGGACGTAGTGGTGGCCGGCCTCGTTCTCGCTCCAGGGATTGCGGCGGAATCCGTCCTGGCGGGAGCGGACTGCGTCGACGATCGTGACGGCCTCGTCGACGAGGCCCTCGTAGATCATGCTGGCGGCGACCTGGTATTCCACCCCGGTCCAGACCTCGTCGCTGTACTCGAAGGGGAACCGGGGCCGCCCGCCGTTGGGCCACGAACACAGGACCATGCCAGGTTCGTCGTTGAGGGCGTAGGTGCGCTGGACGGTGTGTACGTCTGCCATGTGCCGGTAGTAGTTGTGGTGGCGGATCGTGGCCAGGGCGGTGCGGACGTGGTCGGCGGGCAGGACGTGCCCGAGTCCGGTGACGTGCGCGAGGAACTGGCCGAGGAGCTGGTCGGAGTGGATACCGGGTCCGGTCTGGTAGCGGTACTGGTCGGGGTCCTCGAGCTGCTGCTCGTAGAAGCTGCCGTTCCAGCACAGCTTGTCGAGGTTTGCGGCGGAGGTGTCGGCCAGGCCGCGGTACTTCTCGGCGGCGGCGGCGTCCCCGAGCCCGTCGGCCATGTCCTGGCAGGCGCGGAGTGCGGCGACCATGAGCGAGCCCATCATGCCGTTGGGCCCGTAGAACTCGATGTCGTAGGTGTTGGACTGCTGGGCATCGGGCACCCGGTCGCCGTCCTTGTCCCAGTAGTCGAGGGAGAAGTCCATGGCTCGCTGCACGGCCGGCCACAGGCGGGCGAGCCAGGCGTTGTCGCCGGTGAGGCGCCACTCGCGGCAGACGCGGACGATGGCGCCGAGCTGGCCGTCGGCGGCCGGGACCATGCCCCAACGGGGCTCGTCGAGTGTCTGGCGAGACCGGAAGGGCAGGAGTCCGTCGTCGCCGATCTCGATCTCGAACTCGATGTTGCGCATCGTCTTCTCGAGCTCGGGGAAGAGGAAGGCGACGGTCTGCGCGTAGTTCCAGACGTGGTTGACGTTGCCGAGGCCGCAGCCGACGTAGTCGCGGATCCCCTCCCAGCCGTAGAAGTTGCCGTCCTCGAGCCAGAAGCAGGTGTGGCTGCGCAGCACGGTGATGTTCGCTGTCACCGCATCGAGGATCGGCGCGGGCAGCGAGGAGCTGTAGAGGGCCTCAGCGAACGCCCGGCTTGCCGCGTCCAGCGCGGGGAGGCGGTCGAGGAACTCGTCCATGACGGCCCACGCGTCGGTGAAACGGGTGGCGTAGTGGTTGCGGATGGTGGGGTAGCCGCCGGCGGCGTGGCGCTCGAGGTCTTCGTCGACCTCGACCCAGCCCTTGGGACGGTTGGGGAAGTGCCAGGTCATCACGAACTCGAAGATCTCGGTGGCGCCCGGGCCGATGAGGGTTGCCGAGTCGATGGATGCGACCTTCTCGCGCAGTCGAAGGTAGCTGAAGTCGAGGTACTCGCCGAGCTCGGAGCCGGGGACAGACACCGCGTCCTCGCTCAAGGGGCCGATGCGCTGACCGTCACTGAGCTCGTTCCAGAAGTCTTGGGCAGCGTCAGTCCACTGACCCTTGACCCATTCCGGGCGTACGGTCACGTCATCGTCGGTGCAGACGAAGCCGAGCGTGCCGAACAGCTCGTGGTCCTCGGGGAGGTCGGTGGTGAAGTAGACCCCTGTGGCGCTTGCGGCATCGCGGGGGGTGTTGGTCACCTCGCCGTGCAGCTTGAGGTTGCCGAACACGTCCTCCCCGGCGAAGCCTGCCGCGTTGGCCAGGGACCCTACGACCGAGACATCGAGCGGCTGGTCTGAGGTGTTGGTGACGTGGTAGCGGAAGACCGCGGCCGGGTAGCCCGAGGCCTCGGCGTCACCCGGAACGAGGGGGGTGAATGCCTCGAGCGAGACGCGCAGTGGCAGGCCTGGTTCGGTGAGGTCCACCTGTACGTAGGGGTAGGTCGAGCGGATCGTGGAGTCGGTGAATCGGGGAAGGCCCGCGAGGTCACCGTTGAAGTAGCCATGCGAGAGGGCGTGGGGCGGGGTGAGCTGGGACTCCAGGATCCGCACGATCGGTTGGCCGTTGGCCGGCGTCGCGCGCAGCGCGAAGAAGGAGAACGGGAGGCGGTTGCCCTTACCTGGCCAGTTGAACAGCTCCCAGTCGCGCAGTTCTCCGCGTGCGCCGATGGAGACGTTGCCGGTACCGATGCCCCCGAGCAGGAATGCTGCCTGGGATGCCTCGCGTGGGTAGACGGCGGTCATGTGGATAGACACCTTTCGTGGGTGGGATGGCCTGTGCTCCCGAGATGGGTGCTCCCGAGATGGGTGCTCCGAGATGGGTGCTCCGAGATGGGTGCTCCGGTATGAGACGTTGCCGGCTGAGTTGCTGCCGGTGCGTTCGTGCGGTCGGTTGGTGCGTTCGGACCGGATGGGAGGGGTTGGCGCGCGACCTGCGGCTACGGCGTGTGCGGCTACGGCGTGTGCGGTTGGCGGACCTTGCGGATGAGTACCGCCTCCTGGCCGGGGACGCTCACCTGGGTTTCTGCTGGCGAGGTGGCGGGACGGATCCGGTAGGCGCCGTAGGCACGCTGGCCAAAGATCTCGACGATGTCGGCATCGAGGTAGACCGCGAAGGGCCCTGGACCGGGCAGCTGCTCGACTGTGAACCCGGGGCGAGTCACTGTCAGCGAGCCGTCGGCCTCGACGTCCAAGCTCAGCCGGCGTGCCTCGGGCTCTTCGACATGCACGGTCGAGCGATCCGCGGGGAGCTCGATGAGCACTGGTTCGCTTGCCACCGGGAAGATGCGCCCCTCCTCCGGGTCCCCCGGACCCGGATCCCCCGCCGGCAGCACGGGGCCGGTCAGGGCGTCAATGTCTGGATGCGGTTCAAGCGTGACACCGCGTTCGTCGACTCCGAGCAGCGCGGGCAGCGAGTGGGCGCTGGCGCGCTCGGCCAGGAGGGGGTTGTTCTGGGGTTCTTCTCGTAGCCACGACAGGGTGCTCGGACGGCCGTCACGGTCGCGGAACGCAGCCATGGCGTACGCGGAGTTGCCGTAGGTGAGCTGTTGCCATGATCGGGGCGTGAATCGGTGGCCGTCGTAGTCACCGATCGCGGCAGCCACGTAGTGCAGGGTCGAGTCCTGCCACACCGAGACCAGGAGAACCCACTCGCCGTCGACCTGCAGCAGCTGGGGGCACTCCCACAGGGAGCCGGTCCACGCACCCTCGCGTTCGCTGCTGGGTCGGGAGCACACGATCCCGTCGTAGGACCAGGTCTCGAGATCCGCGGAGCGGTATTGCAGGACCGCGGCAACGTCATCTTCCAGGGCGGTCGCCATGAGCATGACCCAGCCCTCGCCGTGCCGGAACACGTTCGGGTCACGAAAGCAGCGAACGCCAAGGCCCTCAGGGGGGCCCGTCACGACGACATCGCCGGGGGCACTCGTCCACGACCCGTCCGGGGTCGGGAAGGCCCTGGCCGCCTGACCGAGCTCGAAGTCCTCGCCTGTCACGCGGGTGTAGAACATGGTCGGTGGGCTGGCCTCGGCCACGACGCTGCCCGACCAGCAGCCGACCTCGAAGGCCTGAGGGACGAGGGCGAGCGGTTCCTCAGCCCAGCCGACCAGGTCGAGGGACGTGGCGTGGCCCCAGTGGCAGTTGGGCCCCCAGACCACCTGGTCTGGAACCGCCTGGTAGTAGAGGTGGTAGCGCTCGCCATCCCAATGCAGTCCGTAGGGGTCGTTGATCCATCCCCGCTCTGCGGTGAAGTGCAGCCGCGGCCGCGGGCGCGAACCAGACACGGTGAGCGGGTCGGCGGCGGGCGGGTTGGCGGGGGACGGTTCCCCGACGCTCGCGTCGGACGGGTCCAGCTCGACACCAAGGCGTTCGGTTGGCGGCGTCTCGGTGTGGCCCGTGCTCGCCGGGTGGTGGTCGGTGGTCACTGGAACCTCCGTCGAAGGTCGGCCGCGTGAGCGGTGTTGCCCGCGGATTCCTGCTGGGAGCGTGCGGCGCGGTCGCGGGTGCGGGCCGCGAGACGTTCGAGGTACTCCTGGGTGCGCTCGGCGTAGGCCTGCCGGTTGGCCTCGACCTCCTCGGACAAGGCGGCCGGCGGTGCGACCGCAGCCGGTGGTGTCTCGGCGGCTGACCTGGTGGGCAGGCGGTCCTGGACCGGGGCGATCGTGAGCCTGGGTGAGGGCAGCGTCTGGTACCAATACGCCGTCGCGGCCCAGTCATCGGCGAGGTGGTTGGCGTGCCCGTGTTCGATGGAGACCTTGATGCGGCGGGAGAATCGCACCGGGTCGACGATGTGTTGCCGGTAGGTGACCGAGTATCCGGGCACGTCGGACTCGTGCACGATGGTGCCGTGGTAGGGGTAGGCGTTCTTCTGCATCCCCCACGCGTGGTTGAAGTAGTCCTCGGTCCCGGTGCCGTGCAGGCTCGGAGGCCAAGTGTCATCGTCGATGAAGATCATGTCGTCGCCCTCGCCCCACCAACTGCCCTGGCGGTGGTGGACCGAGAGGTTGCAGCCGACGTAGTGGCCCGCGCCTTGGGTCTCAAGAACCACGAAGTTCCCCTCGTCGCTGAGGTGGGCGATGTTGGTCTCGGGACTGTTGGTCTGCAGGTCGGGGCCCCAACCTTCGCAGCGCTGCTCGCGGACCCAGCTGGCGTGGAAGTACACCGTGTCCTCGCCGAGCGGCTCGCGAAACAGCTCGTAGTCGATGTAGAAGTACTGCGCGAGGGGTAGGTCGTTCTCGTTGACGATCTCGACCAGCGCCCGCTTCGCGAAGGGCATCGGCGCCCAACAGTTGAGCGCGGCGCTGCCGCCGAAGATCAGCGACTCCTCCGGTTTGGCGGAAACAGTGAACAGCGCCGAGGCGTAGCTGTTGGGCATGCTGTGGCCGACGCCGAAGAAGTCCCCGAGGGGCACCAGCACCGACGGCGCCTCCTGGTCGTCCCAGGTGATGCGGAGCAGCACCTTGCGGTAGTAGTCGGGGTCGGGCTCTTCCCAGTTGAGTCCAAGCGCGTTGTGGATCTCGAGCACCGGTGCGGTGCCGGCCGTGTCTTCTGGGGCGAGCAGACCCGGGCCGAGCTGCTTGCGGCAGAACTGGGTCATCCAGATGTGGGTGAGCTGGCCGGGGCCTTCAATGTCGGCAAGGACCCGAGACTCACCGGCGGGGATCGTCCAGTAGTCCTGGTTGCGTCCGCGCTGGTCCCAGCTCGAGCAGCGACCGGTGCGCGCGTCTCGTCGTCGCGTGAGCGAGGAGAGCGGGGAGGACAGAGGCGAGTTCATGATTGATCACTCTCATTCGTGGTTCGTGGTCGTTCGGGGATGCCGGTGAGTCCGATGTGCGTTCAGCGTGGTGGGGCCCTCGGGGTCTGGTGTGCCCGACGCGGCACACGCGTTGGGCAGCGGGCGTGCGACTGCAGCCGAGGTGCATCGCGCGGCGAGGTAGAGCCGTCAAGTGCGCCAGCTGGTTATGCCGCACACGCCCCGGGAGGCGGCAGCGCGGATAGCTGGTTCTCGGTTCTCGGTTCGCGCTCGCTATCCCTTGACCGCGGACTGGGTCAAGCCCGAAATGATCCACCGTTGTGCGATGAGGTAGACCAACAGGACCGGAACAATGGCCAGTGCCGTGGCGGCCATCATGATGTTGAGCTGTCCGGTGCTGAACGGTCCACGCATCTGGACCAGCGCGACCGGCAGGGTTGCCGAGTCCTGGCTGTTGAGGAAGATCGACGGCGCGAAGTAGGCGTTCCAGCTGGTCAGGAAGGTCAGGATGCCCAGTGCGCTGAGACCGTTGCGGACGAGTGGAAGGGCGACGAGCCAGTACGTCTTCCAGGAGTTCGCGCCGTCCATCTTGGCTGCCTCGAACAGCTCGCGGGGCAGGGTCAAGAAGAACTGGCGCATCAGGAACACCCCGAATGCCCCGGTGATGTTGGGCAGGATCAGACTCCAGGGGGTGTCGATGAGCTGCAGGTTGCGCATGATGAGGAACAGCGGGATGACGGTGACCTGGATCGGCACCATCAGGGACGCCAACAGCAAGACGAACATCGCGTCGCGGCCCCAGAACTTCAGTTGCGCGAAGGCGTAGCCGGCCATGGGCGCGGTGATCAGTAGTCCGGCCGTGGTCAGGGTGGCGATGAACGCGCTGTTGTACATGTTGTGCAGCAACGGCAGCGGCCCGTTGATCGCGGAGCTGAAGTTGTCCCACTCGAACTCCGTGGGAATCCAGTCGGGCGGGAGGTCGTAGGCGTGCTGAGCACTCTTCAACGCAGTAACGAGCATGTAGAGGAAGGGCGCGAGCATCCCGATGGCGCCCGCGGTGAGCAGCGCGACTGAGACGTACCCACCGGGCCCCAGCCGGCGTCGCGGGCGCGGCGCTCGGTTCCCCGTTCCTGCGGGAACTGCAGGGCGCCTCGAGGAGACGGCGTGATCACTCATGGACGACCCACTTACGTCGGATGCGGAACTGGATGGCCGTGACCACCAAGATGATGAAGAACAAGGTGATCGCGATGGCCGAGGCGTAGCCGATCTGGTAGTTCGAGAAGGCCTGTTCGGCCAGGTACATCACCACGCTGCGGGTCGAGTCCCCCGGGCCGCCGCTGGTGAGAACGATGATCGATTCATAGATCTGGAAGGCGCCGATGACCGTGATGGTGACGTTGAAGAACACCGCTTGGGAGATCATCGGCAGCGTGATCCGCCGGAAGATTGCGAAGGGCCCGGCTCCATCTACCTCGGCGGCTTCGCGCAGCTCCTTCGGCACGTCTTGGAGCGCCGCGACGTAGATCAGCATTGCCATGCCGATGTTGCGCCAAGTGTCGACAATCACCACGGTCCACCGAGACCCGGAGATGCTGCTGAGCCAGTTGACGGGGTCTATCCCGGCCTTTCCGAGGTAGTAGTTCGCAAGGCCGGTGTCGTGTTGGAACAGCGCCTGCCAGATGAGAGAGATGTAGACCAGCGAGATCAGCGACGGGAAGAAGTACACCGACCGGAAGATCACCTGCAACGGACGCGGCATCCCTTGATTGATCAGGACGGCCAGCGTCAACGCGAAGCCGTTGATGAAGATCACCGCGGCAACCACGTACAGCAAGGTGTTGCCGTAGACGGTGTGTAACCGGTCGTCGTGCAGCATCCGCCGGTAGTTGTCGAGCCCAACCCACTGCGGTGAGGTGATGACGTCGTAGCGAGTGAAGCTGAAGTAGACGACGGCGACCAGGGGCCCGAGGACGAACACGAGGAAGCCGACGACCGAGGGACTGACGAACAGGTAGCCGGTTGCGTGGTCGCGCCATCGCCTTCGCGGGCCCGGGGACACATCTCTTGGGGTGTGGCGGTCGCCGCGGCGTGAGCCCTTGCGGGCAGGCGTAGTCGCGCCTGCCCGCAAGGTAGTGGCGTGGTTCTCAGGCATCAGCGGTCAGCCCTGGGAGGCTTCGGCCTTGACTTGGTCGTTGGCC
>CALMKG010000460.1 GCA_937867175.1 uncultured Propionibacterium sp.
TCCAAGGGCGTCGCCCTCGAGGATCTCGTCGATCCACGCGCGGGAAACCCTGGACGTCTTGAGGACCGTGAAGTGCGAACGGTAGTTCTGGAACCGCAGGCGGCGCGTGGTGCGCCAGATGGCGACGAGTTCCTCCTCGCTGGTTAGTCGGGGTGAGCCAGGCGCCAACAGCCCCCGGAACCTGATGTCTCGCCCGCTTACTCGCTCGAACAGGAAGATCGGCGGAACAGCCTGTCGTTCGGCCACCCCAGCACGTGACGCCTCGAACATTTGTCTGAGGAGTTCGTTCCCCCCTCGGGGAGTGTCGTGCAAATCCCTTCCGGGCTTGCGGTTGTCGCCGTAGTAGGTGAAGTCGCCCGTCGTGGGCTCGATGTGATCGGGCCAATCGACCTCGCCGCCCGAGGTGTACAGCACAACGAGGCGGACGGTCCGCCTGGCCACACTGCCGTTGAATCGGAAGCCTCCCTGGTTGCCAACCGGCAGCAGCTTCCCGAGGGCATCGTCACCCGCGTTTCCACGCGTGCCGCCCGCGTACACTCGGTCAAGCACCAAGTCCGCAGTCGCGAGACCGGTGAACGGCACCATCTCCTCAGGCATGCGACTCATCCTGCCAGGCGTCCGTGTGCGGTTGAGGTGTGCTGGTGCGGGTCACCCGAACAAGCCGACCGCCAACACAGCACCACTGGCGAGCCACGGGCCGAAGGGGAAGTCGGCTCGCCGGCGACGAAGGGGAGTCGCTGCGACTGCGGCGGCGCAGGCGATCAGGAACCCCCACCACGCGACGGTCAGGCTGACGGCGCCGGTTGCGGCACCAAGGATCGGGACGTACTTGCCATCTCCCCAGCCGAAGCCACCGGGGCGGAGGCGGTCGAGGACCCAGAACACGGCAAACGCAACGACGCCGCCGAGGGTGGCCTGGATCGCAACTGCAGCGTCCTTGGTGATGACCGCGGCTGCGCCCACGCCCGCGGCGACAAATGCCGCGTGGACGCCGAGCAGTCGGTTCGGCAGTCGGCGGACGTCGAGATCGATTGCGGACAGCCATGGACCGAACCAGACGAGGGGCAGAGTGGGCAACAGCAGCGGCCACCGGTCAACACCGAAGCGCCAAGCTAGGAGTCCGCTGGCCGTGGCAGTTGCCAGAGGGATCCACCAGCGGGGCCCGGGATGGGGTTCGCCTATGTCGGCATCGTGACGATAGGCGAGGGCCGAGAGCCGCCACCTGACGACGAAGCCGATCAGCACCCCTACCGCAGTGAGGGAGGTGATGAGGAGCAAGTCGTTGTCCGTCATCGCCGGCCCCCGAGCTGTTGGTGCCGAGCTCGCGGAGGTCTGTTCGGCTGAGCCCGGTGCGCGGTTCTATCGGCGGCGAGGCCGCAACCTCGCGCCGCCAGCGCTCTGCCGACACGCGGTCGGCTGAGCTCGATACCACCGGGTCGACCTGTTGTCATGCGAGCGACGATCCGCTCGCGGGTGGGGCGCCAGGCTCGGCGCTCTTGATCGGCACCCACATCCAACCGGTGAGATCGTAGAGGGGCTCCCCTGAGCGCGTCATGCCCACCCGGGGGAAGAGGTCCGGGTCGTCGCTGTCCGGGCTCGAGTAGAGCAGCCGCCCTTCCTCTTCGATCGCGTGGCCCCACGTGCCGTTCGGGTCATTCGATCGCCACCGGTTCAGGAAGTCCCTCATCGCGGACGCGGTTGCCAGCGGTCGTGCCCAGCCGTTCCATCGGGCGTCCAGGAGAGCGCTGGCCCGGAGTGCCATGGCGCTGACCATGTTCTCCTCTGCCGAGTCGAGGCACACCTCGACCACGTCCTCGACAAGGCGCAGTCGATGGCGGGCGCCAGGAGTATCAGACATGGTTCGCCTCCAGATGAGCGATGGCTCGTCCAAGTGCGGACTGAGCCCGGCGTAGGTCATCGAGGATCTGCAGGGTCGTCGTGGGCTCGGCTGTCTTGGCCATGACCCAGACCCCCACGCCCTGCTCCGGTCGCAAGAGGCCCTCGTTGACGAGCATCTGCTGGGCGTCGCGGACGGTGTTGAGTCCCTTGACGTCGAACTCCTTCATCAGCGCCGCGATCGACGGCAGCTTTGATCCCACTGGATACACGCCCCTATCGATGCGCTCTCGCAACTCCTCAGCGATGGCGCGGTATCTGACCGTTTCCATGGCGCTAGGCTATCACACACATCAAGAGGTCTAAGAAGTCTTGAAGTCATCGCGTCCTCAACTCGTTGCCCCGTTGGACCACCTCCCCTTGAGCTCAGAACAGTGGTCACCGAGTAATGGAACTCCGGTCGCGGCTGGGCAACTCGTTGGCCTGGGGGTCATGCTGAGGTGCCGAGAGCTGTTCGGCCGGGCCTCTTGCGAACGGTTCCGGCTCGGTGAGTCGCGCCAGGCGGCTTGTCAGGTCGGCGGCGGGTGCGTCCGGGTTAAGGGGTCCGTCCTCGAGGGCCACGGTAATGGCGTCGGGCACATCCACTCGGCGGGCATGCGCGTCGTGCAGCGCGGAGGCAAGCGTGCGCCAGTGGGGGTCCGCCACCAGGCGGGGGTCGATTCGGCTGGCCAGCGTCTCCCAGCGGTGGGCGTTCGCGGCTGCGGTGAGCCGATCCCGGACCTGTGTGGTGAGTCCGAGTTGCTGGTCGGCGAGGCGGGCTGGGTCGTTGTTCCAGGCCCGGATGAACGCCGCGACGCTGGAGCGGATGACGTCGGCGTCCACGTTGATCCTCTCCGCCACGGTCTGGACGGCCGGTTCCCACGCGTCGACAGCTTGGGCGGCGATGACGGGCGCTGCGGCGAGGGCCGCTTCCACGGGGGGCAGGTTGGCAAGACGCTCGTCAATGAGGACGCTGGCCAGTGGTCGAGCCTGCTCGAGGGCATCGACCAGGTGCGGGGAGCTGCCGCTGGCCACGAGTTCGGCGGGATCGGAGCCGTCAGGTAGGGCGGCGTAGCGCGGCTGGAGGAGCTGCGGGGTGAGGATCCAGTAGTCCCGCTGTGCGGCCACCTGGCCGGCGACGTCGGCGTCCGTGGCGATGATCGGGTCGACGCCGTAGCCGCGGAGTTGGGTGGCTTGTTCGCTGGTCAGGTTGGTGCCGAGCGGCGCGACGCCGACGTAGCGGCCCTCGCTGGCGCGGGTGACGGCGATGGCGTCGGCGGGTCCTTCGACGACGACGGGGATGCCGCCTGCGTCCAGGTGGCGTGCTCCGGCGACGAACAGCTGGGCTCGCTTGTGGAACAGCAGCGTCTCGGCGGTGTTGAGGTACTTCGGTCCGGCGTGGTCGAGGTCGGTCGCGTCGGGGTGGCGGCGTCCGACGAAGCCGAGCACCTGCTGGTCGTGAACGATGGGGAACACGGCTCGGTCGCGGAACCGGTCGA
>CALMKG010000461.1 GCA_937867175.1 uncultured Propionibacterium sp.
GCGTATTCGGCTACGTCAAGGGCGAGGACGCCGGGGACGACAACGACGCCCCGGTGCGCCGCGCGCTCAACGCTCTTCGCGCTGACCTCATCATCGCGATGGAAGCCTTCCCGTACTGGACCTCCGCAACGTACCCGGAGGCGATCCGTCGTCGCGTCGGCGAGGTGGAGATGATCCTCCTCTCGCAATGGACCGAGGCGGCGATCAACGCGCCGGACGGGTTCCTATATCTCGACTACGCGATTCGCTACCGCTTCAGCAGACTCAACCCGTAAAGGAGAACACGATGGCGCTTGTCTACCCGACCCCTCCGAACCCCGCAACGCTCTTCGTCAGCGGCGCGGGAGACCTCTACTTCGGCACCTACGTCGCGGCCGGTGCCGACTCGCCCGCGCTCACGCACATGGGGCCGACGCTCGGCGGTATCACGATCGAGTACAAGCGCGACATGCACCCGATCGAGTGCGACCAGTTCCTCGGCGTGGTCGCGGCGATCCCGATCAAGGAGGAGTGCACGATCAAGGCGACCCTCCAGGACGGGACGATCGCGAACCTCTACAAGGCGATGAACATGAGCGTGAACACGCTCGTCGCGGGCGGCCGGACGGACAACTCCGGCAGCATGGGCGGCGGCGAGGAGACGTCGCAGCTCTACTTCCAGCTCGTCTGGAAGGGCAAGCCGCCCGCGCAGAGCGCCGCCACTACGCGCGTGGCGCAGTTCTACAAGTGCTTCACGATGACCGTCGGAGAGCTCAAGATGGAGAAGAGCAAGGAGGTCGGCTACGCCGTCACGATCCGCGCGCTGACCGACCCGACCGTGACGACCGCCAACAAGGCGTTCAAGCTGATCGACGCGTGAGAACCGTCAGCGTAGCGGACGCGTGGTCTCTGGCCCCGATCGGGGAGCTGCGGCTCGGGGAGCGGGTAGTCCCCGTGCCGCCGCTCACGTTCGGGCGGTTCCAGCGGCTGCTCGGAGCCGAGCCCGAGAAGATCACCGCGGCCCTGGCGGGCGACGGCGCGGTGATTCCACGAACGCGCGCCGAGCGCACGATGGATGCCGCGCTGCGGTGGACGATCCTGCGTGCGCCACGCCTGACGCGGTATCTCTGGCGGATCGTCGATCTGTTCGGGCTCGGGCTTCGGCACGTCCGCGTACCCGACGCTGCCCGGTGGATATCCATCTGCGTACCCGAAGTCTCCGAAAACGAATGGCGCGCGCACGGAACGCAGCGTCTCATCGCACAGGTGTTCCTGATGTTCTGCCGAGCGCATGACTGGTCGATGATCGCAGCGGCGATCCGATTCGGCGAGCCTCACGAAGACGGGGAGCTGACCCCATCCCGCGCGCAGGTCGTCGGCGGGCTGCTGTCGATGGCGAAGGAGACCGGCTACACCGTTGAGGCGTTGCATGAGATGAGGCTCGACGGGTTCTACCTGTTGACCGAGGCGCTTCGACGGGAGCCCGTCGCGAGCGAGGACAACCCCGCGTTCCGCTTTGAAGAGGCGACGGGCGAGAGCACGCCGCTGCTCGACCTGTTGAAGAAGGCCGACGAGGCGCGGGCCGCGCAGGAGCCGACCGATGGCTGACAGCGATCTAGATTTCCAGCTGTGGCTGAAGTCCCGGTTCGACGGCGACCCGCTGAAGGCGGCGCAAGCGGAGTTCGCGAAGACACAACAGGCGGCGAAGAAGACGGACGACTCCCTCCGCGAGATGGGGTATTCGGCCGAGGCGCTCAAGAAGCAGCTTTTGTCGCTCGTCGCTTTCGCAGAGGTCGTCGCGCAGTTCAAGGAAGGATTCGAACAGGTCGCCGCCCTCGAGCAGGCGATGCATCAGCTTGAGCGCGCGGCCAAACGAAACGGGGACAGCTTCGAAGACGTCAAGGGCAAGATCGTCGGCATGGCGAACGCGCTGAAGAGAGCGGCGGGCGTCGACGATGACGCCGCGATCAAGGCGATGTCCGAGCTTTACAACGCGACGGGCGACGTGGCAAACGCCATGAACCTCGTCGCACTCGCGACCGATGTTGCGATCGGCGCGGGGATGGACTTCCAGCAGGCGAACGACCTCGTCACCAAAGCGGTGATGGGCCAGACGCGCGGGCTGAAGGAGCTGCGGATCTCCATCGAGGAGACGGGGGACAAGACCGAGAACGCGAACAAGGCGTTGGAGGCGATCCGGAAGAACTTCGGCGGCGCGGCGAACGACGCGAAGGGGCTGAAGGTCGAGATCAACCGCCTGTCCGAAGCGTGGGAGGACATGCGAAACAACGCCATTGAGAGCGCGACACCGGCGCTGTCCGCGTGGCTGAAGTTCGCGAAGACCTGGGTGGCGGTGATAGCCGGGGCTGCCGACATGATCGGGGAGATCCTTCTCCGTGTGGGCACCAGCATCATGAAAGTCGGCGACGCCGTCGGCTTCCTGATGAGCGGCAACATCACGCAGGCGAAGGCGTCGATGAAGGCGGCCGGGAAAGAGATGGACGGGATGTTCGACAACCTTGTCCTGAGCGCGAAGATCGCGTCGGACAAGATCGAAGGCATCTGGTCTGGGGCCGGACCCGGTGGCGGCATCAACGCGGGACCAGCGAAGGGCATCGTCGCGGGCGGCGGTGGTAGCGAAGGCACCGGCACCGACAAGCACAACCCGATGCTCGGCCCGTCGCTGAAGGAGTTCGAAGACTACAAGGAGAAGGTCTTCGCCTTCGAGCAGAAGCTCATCAAGGAACGCGCGGCAATGTGGGCCAAGGCGAACGCCGCGCGGAAGAAGCTCGAGGACTTCACGGCCGACGAAGACAAGAAGCGGATGCGTGAGATCGACGCTGAGCGCGAGCGGCTGATGGACGCGCAGACGCAGCGGATTCTCGACGAGGTCCGGCTGAAGAAGCAGACGGCCGAGTACGAGAAGCAGCTGACGCTCGACACGATGTCGATGGTGAGCGGCGCGCTTTCGACGATGTTCGGCGAGTCCAAGGAGGTGGCGGTCGCCGAGGCGATCATCAACACCTACGTCGGCGCGTCGAAGGCCCTCGCCCAGACCGGTATCTGGGGCGTCGTGCAGGCCGCAATCATCATCGCAGCCGGGATGGCGCAGGTCGCGAAGATCCAGAGCACCGAGCCGAGCACGAAGGGCTCCGGGTTCGACGACCCGTCGAACGACGCAGCGGCCCGCATCGGCGGGCGGCGCTGGGCGGCGGACATGATCGGGGAGTTCACGCGCGGCGTCTCGGCTGGATGGCGCGACGGCATGAGCGGCGGCGGCTCGACGTCGAACACGTACGACAATCGGCGCACCTTCAACGTCCACATGCACGGGGCGGGGCTCATCGACCCGACGAACGTACAGATGATGAAGCAGTTCAAGCGGACGCTCGACGTCATCGACACGCAGATCGAGGGCCAGCGGACGATCGCGAGGAACCGGTAATGCCAGGGCCGAGCATCGGCGTCTACCTTCGCACGCCCATCCCCGGCGCGGCCTTCGTCGTGATCAGCGGGAACATCTCCCTCGAGTCCGCCCCCGAGATCGTCGAGGCGATCGAGTCGCCTGCCGAGGCGAACCAGTTCGTCGCGCCCGACGTGACGCTGCGGGTCTACGACGACCCGAAGACGCCGACGCTGATCCCGCTCTTCGAACAGATCACGCCGACGTCCCTCGACTGGCGGCTGACGATCGACTGCGACGGGTGGCAGCGGTTCAGCGGATACATCCTGCCGAACACGGTGCAGATTGACGACGTCGAGCGGTGGATCTCGTTCACCGCGATCGGCCTCGCGGGGCTGCTCTCCGCGACAAGCGCGGAGGTCTCCGCGCTGAAGCGGACGGTGAACGCCGGGTGGCGCGTCTATGCTGCGCCGACGCCGTCGTACAACGCAGTCATCGAGATCGAGAACATCGCGGGACCCCGGACCTCCTGCGAGATCGTCACGGGCGACACCGTCACGCTGGACACGGCGGGCGGTGCAACGCAGGACGTGCTGGTGCAGTGGGTCGCCCCGGTTGGGACAGCGGCCCCCTACTCGACGTTTCAGATCGGCGTGCTTCAGCTCGAGGAGTCGGTCGCGATCGGCACGCCGGTCACGCTCGCGACGCCGTACGCGCGGAACGTCCCGCTGCGCTACGCCGTCGACGAGTTGTACCGGGCGGCGGGACTGCCAACCACGACGGTGTCGACGTACCTCGTCGCCCCGATCAGCGGATCGGCCGAGCCCTTCGCGAGCGTACCGAGCCACGTCGGGCTCGTCGGCACTCCGCTCGCGGTCGCGCCGAATCCGTCGAACCTGTTCGGGTTCGAAGGGACGCAGGCGATCTGCGGGACGTCGAACGCGGTTTACTGGCAGGCCGACCCGCCGCTGGGACCGTGGACCTACACCGCAGGCGACCCGGTCGGGGCGAACGCGCGGCCGGTGGACTGGTCGCCGCAGGGGAGCGGGAAGTATGTCCTCTACGGCCCGCGATTCGCGGCGCGGGTCTACGCAGCCGACACGATGGAGTACCTGTTCTACGGGTACGACTACCGGCCGACGAACCGACCGGCGACGGCGTACCGCTACGTCCTCGCGATCACGGTCGACAACCTCGCCGAGCTGAGCGCGACCTTCAACTGGACCGCCCAGCTCAGGCGCGAGCGCAGTACCGACCTTTACACCTGGGTCGCCGACGCGGGGCCGTGGGGCGCGACGTCCGGCGGCACGACGACGAACCTTCACGACGAGCTTGAGGATACGTGCGGCAT
>CALMKG010000462.1 GCA_937867175.1 uncultured Propionibacterium sp.
CCGCCGCCCGAGGACGTGATGGAGGAGTCGGAGACCGCCCGCAGGAAGACCTGTTCCAGTGCCCGCACGGTGACGCTCGCGGCGTCCACGTCGGCGCGCGCGATGGCGGCGACTGCGCCGCCGCGCACGTCGTTCATGACCACCAGGCCGCCGACGGCGTAGGCGTCCGACTTGTCGAAGTCGAGACCCTGCGGGATGAGCTGGTTGAGCAGGGACTGCTTCCACCAGCCGAGGTCGGTGTACGGGTGCGCCGGGGCGCTCAGGTCCATCGTGGTGCCATCGGGGCCCAGCCACTTGTACACCGAACCGGGCACCCCACCCAGCGGCAGCCAAGTGGCGGCGTCGGTGTAGTCCAAGTTCGTCAAGTTGAGGCTTGCCCCGCTGCCCAAGTAGCGGTACACCCCACCACTCTCGCCAGCAACGACGGCCCATAGGGCGGTGTCGGTGTAGTCGGTGTTGCCGAGATCGAGCCTGGCGTTGTCGCCGAGGTAACGGTAGATCGCACCCGGGACGCCGAGGGTCTGGGAGTAACCGTCGGCCAGCTGCACATTCTCGCCGCTCGTCACCAGGCGTTTGCCGGAATCGGAGGTGAAGACCGGGGTGGCGTAGCCGTCGGCGACCCGCACCGTCTTGCCGTTGGTCAATGTGGTGAGGCCGGCGTCCGAGGTGTAGTCCTCGGTGATGAAGTCCTTGGTGATCCGGACGGTGTCGCCGAAGTTCAGCGTCCGGGTGCCCTCGACAGTGGAGTAGCCAGCCGGGACGAAGTTGTTCAGCTCCTGCTGGGCGACGTTCATGCCACCGGTGTTGAAGGTCGTCGACGACGTCACCACGGTCACGTTCGCCCAGATCGCCGCGGCGTCGCGCGCCTCGACCAGAAGGTTGCCCGTCACGTCCACCGTCATGTCGGACGCCACCGGCACCCGCTCGACGAACCCCTGGAGCCACGCGGGGATCGGCGCCCACAATGCGGTGTTGGTGTAGTCCTGCGCGTTGAGGTCGAGGCCCGCCCCGGCCAGTGCGCTGCCGACGAACCAGTAGCTGGCGCCTGGGGTGCCGCCGAGCCTGGCCCACTTGGTGGTGTTCGTGTAGTCCTGCGCGTTCAGGTCGAGGACGACAGCGGTGGAGTCGGCGTTGACCGTCGGGCCGACGTAGCGGTAGGTGGCAGCCGGGGTGCCGCCGAGCCTGGCCCACCGGGTGGTGTTGGTGTAGTCCTGCGCATTGACGTCGAGGGTGGTGGTCGATGGCCCGACGTAGCGGTAGGTGGCTCCCGGGGTGCCGCCGATCGGCGTCCACGACGAAGAGGTGTAGTCCTGCGCGTTGAGGTCGAGGGTGGTGGCGCTGCCCTGGTAGAGGTAGGCGACGCCGGGCGTCCCGCCGAGCAGCACCCAGTTGGTGGCGCCGGCGAGGTCGAAGGTGCCCACGTCGAACGACGCCAGGTCGGCCGTTCCGACGTAGCGGTACACGCGGGTGTCAAGGGCGTTCCCGGTGTACCCGTCGGTCACCAGCAGGGTGTCGCCGGACCGGACCGTTTGCGTCCCGGAACCGCTCTGGTACAGCCCCTGGTCGTGGCTGGGCGTCCACCCGGCGGTGGCGAGGTAGTCCTGGGCGCTCAGGTTCAAGGTCGCCGCGGTGGCGCCGGCGTACGTGTACACCTTGCCGGGGACCCCACCGAGCGTGTAGCCCGGGGAGACCACCACGGCGTCGCCCGGCTGCACGGTGACGGTACCGGACCCGGTTTGCCAGCGTCCGCCGAGGCCGTAGGTGGGCGCGAGTTCAACGAGGGTTCCTTGATCGCCGGCGACACTCGGCGCGACCGCCGCATTCTGGGCGGCTTCGCCGGAGTCCGCCACATAGTCGGGGTTGCCCCAGCCCTCGCCGAGTTGCACGTTGGTGCCCGGCGTGCCGGTCACCGGCTGGGTTCCGGACCCGGTGGCCGTGACGTCGGGGGTGCCGTAGCCGGCGCCGACCGTCACGTTGGGGATGGCGCCCGGGGTGAGCGTGATCTGCTGGCTGCCAGCGGCATCCGCGGCGGTAGCGGTGGCCGTCCCAAAGCCCTCGTGCAGCGTCACCAGGGTGCCGGGCTTGGCGTCCACGACCTGCGGGGCGGAATCGGACGTCACCTGCGCGCCCTCGCTGCTGATGAACGCCTTCGCCCCGGCGGACACCTTGTTGCTGGCGATCATGAAGCCGACGCCGGCACCGGTGGCGCCCATCAGAGCGGATGCGTTGGAGGTCGCGGCATTGCTGAGGGTGGCGTTCAGCGCGGCATCGTTGTCGGCCAGCACGGTCGCGTTCCCGCCGACGTGGAGCTTCGAGTTGACGACGGAGGCGACGGCCTCGGCGGGCTGCTCGCCGCCGAGCGCCCCGGAGATCAGCGGGTCGCCGAGGATGGCGTCGATGGTGTTGAACAGGACGTTCGATGCCTTCCAGCCCAGTGCATTGAAAGCAAGGGTGATACCGACCGAGGTGTCGGTGCTGGTGACCGAGCTCAGCACGGTGGCGTCGATGCCGGAGGTGTTCTTGGCGCTCACCAGCAGGTCGCCGGTCGTGGTCACGTCGCTGGCGACGATGGCGGCGTTCGCCTCGGCGAGGACGACGTTGGTGGCGATCTGGCCGCCGCCGGCCCAAACAGTGCCCTTGCCCAGCATGCTGCCGCCGGACGCGTTCACCGTCATCAGGCCGTCGGCTTTGAGCAGCGCGCTTTCCAGGGCCGTGACCGAGACGGACGCCGCGTCGACGTCGGCATTGACGATCCGTGCGTCCACGCTGGAACGCAGGTCGTTCATGACGATCAGGACGCCGACTGCCCGGGCGTCGGAGTCGAGGAAGTTGCCGATGCCGGGGTAGAAGTCCTCGATGTTCGGCCCAGCGCTGACCTTCACCCAGGACGGCGAGGAGTAGTCGATGCCACCCAGTGTCTTCAGGGCATCCGGACCCACGTACACGTACACCGCACCGGTGTCGCCGCCGCCGGTGTATGTCGGGCCAACCCGGACGCGGTCACCGGCGAGCAGGAAGACCTCACCGGAGGCGGTGGTGTAGTCGTAGTCGCCGGGGATGATGATCTGGTTGATGACGCCAGTGAGTCCCGACAAGTCGTTCTTCGTCGTCACGTCCTGGACGACCTTGCTGGACGCGTCGATGCCGGCGGTGTCCTGGGCCTCGACGGCCAGGGCGCCGACCGCCGAGGCCTTCCCCTGCTGAGCCCCGGTGAACTCGATCGCCGCGCGCGCCGCCGAGGACACCTTGTTCGAGGCGAGGACGAAGCCGCCGCCGACGCCGGACGCCCCGTAGCCCGCGATGGCGCCGGTTTTCTTGTCGGCCTGCTGCCCGGCTGACGGGAAGACGATGTCGACGACTGCCACGACCACGTTCTCGTTGCCTGCCACGGCGTTGAGCTGCGTCGCCGAGACAGCGCTGACGGTGATGTCGCCGGCGATGTCGAGCGGCGAGTTCGTGACGAGCGCGTGCGCCCGGGCCGGCTGCTCGCCGCTGAACGCGCCCGAGATGAGCGGGTCGCCCAGCAGCGTGTCGATGATGTTGAAGAAGATGTTCTGCGACTTCCAGCCGATCGAGTTGAACGCCAGCAGCGCACTCTTGGCGTCCCAGGCCTCGATGGCAGTGGACGCGAAGGCGTCGATCTGGCCGGTCTGGGCCGCAGAGACGAGCAGGTTCCCGGCCTGGCTGGTGGTGATCGGGCTGGCGTCGACCAAGGCGTCC
>CALMKG010000463.1 GCA_937867175.1 uncultured Propionibacterium sp.
ATCGGCGCGTTGGGCACCATCTTCCCCATACTTCCGGGCAGCATCCTGGTGATCATCGGATTGCTGATCTGGGCGATCGTCATCGGCGGACCTGTCGGCTGGACGGTCTTCGGCATCGGCCTGCTGCTCAGCGGCTCGGGGATGGCGGCGTCGGCACTGCTGACTGGCAAGCGGCTCAAGCAGCGAGAAATCCCCAATCGCTCGATCCTGACCGGAGCTGTCGTCGGCGTCGTGGGTGCGTTCGTGATCCCGGTGGTGGGGCTGTTCCTCGGCTTCGTGCTCGGCCTGTACGCCAGTGAGTGGTACCGGCTGCGTGATCCGAAGCAGGCATGGGACGCGTCGGTGGTGGCGATGAAGTCGGTCGGGCTAGGCATGTTGATCGAGTTCGCGTGCGCCGGCACGGCGATCGCGGTCTGGATCGTCGGGCTCGTCCTGCATTTCTGAACCGGACCCCGGCTGCGGCGGGTTCGGTAGACCGGTATCGTCAGGGCCATGGTTGCGGTGGCCGAGTTGGCGGGTGTCAGTGTGCGGCGGGGCGAGAAGCTCTTGCTTGATGACGTGGACTTCCGAGTTGACGAGGGCCAACGCTGGGTGGTGATCGGCCCGAACGGGGCCGGCAAGACGACCATGCTGCAACTGTTGAGCGCCCAACTCCACCCCACCAGCGGTGTGGTGGAGTTGCTTGGAGAGTACCTCGGGGCGGTCGACGTCTTCGAGTTGCGACCGCGAATCGGTGTCTCGTCCTCGGCGATCGCCTCGCGGATCCCACCACGTGAAGCGGTACGCGACGTGGTCGTCTCCGCGTCCTACGGCGTGATGGGTCGCTGGCGCGAGGAGTACGACGAGTTGGATTACGCACGTGCCAGTTCTCTGATGTCGTCCCTGCATGTGGACGGCCTGGTGGACCGCACTTTCGGCACTCTGTCGGAGGGCGAGCGAAAGCGTGTCGAGATCGCCCGCGCACTGATGACTGATCCGGAACTGTTGTTGCTCGATGAGCCCGGCGCGGGCCTTGACCTGCGCGGTCGCGAGATCCTCGTCCAGACCTTGGCCGAGATCTGCCAGGACCCCGATGCCCCCACCACCGTGCTGGTCACCCACCACATCGAGGAGATACCGGAGGGTGTCACCCACGCGTTGCTGCTCGACCGGGGGAGGGTGCTCGTCGCCGGGCCGATTGACGAGGTGCTGACCAGCGAGAACTTGTCGACCGCGTACCACATGCCGCTGCAGATCTCGAAGGATGGTGGACGCTGGGCCGCGCGCGCCTATCGTCGGTCGGCGTCCGCCGAGCCGTCGTCCGGGGCGTCATTCGAGTAGCCCGGACGATTCGTGACGTCCAACCACGCCTGGTCCCTTTTGGCGTAGCGACTGGCCAACGCACTGCAGGTCATCAGCTGGGCTTGGTGGAAGATCATCAGCGGCAGCACGATGATGCCGACCTGCGCCGCGGGGAACAGCACGGAGGCCATCGGCACCCCGGTCGCCAGCGACTTCTTGGTGCCGCAGAACTGGATGGCGATCTGGTCGCGGCGGTTGAAGTGCAGCTTCGCTGCCACCCACCAGGTCAGCCACAGCATCAATGCGAGGATGACCGCGGTCGCGATCAGGATGATCAAGATGTCCGCCCATCCGGTGCGTTGCCACAGGCCATCGCGCACGCCTTGCCCGAAGGCCTTGTAGACCACCAGCACGATGGAC
>CALMKG010000464.1 GCA_937867175.1 uncultured Propionibacterium sp.
GGTTGCCTGGGTCGCCGTCTACCCGCCGGGGGATCCCGGAGCACGGGCCGGCATACGGCGGCGCGCAGGGCTATCCCCGGTCCAGCCGGCATCGCCTATCGCGGCTGGCCTTGAGCGTCGGCAGATCGGACGATGGCGCGTCGTCTGGTTGTTCGTGGCAGCATTCGTTTGCCACATCCTCGCCTACAACGTGGTGACGGCGTGGCTGCCGACGGCGCTGGCCGAGATGCGGCATATGAGCGTGGTAGGCGCGGGCCTCGGGTCCAGCCTCTTCCAGGCCGCCGGCATCGCGGGTCCGTTCCTGGTGCCGATCCTGATGAGTGCCCTCGGCTGGTCGCAGCTTCGCACGATGGCCGCCGTGTGTGTCTGCTGGATCACTTTGCCGATCGGTTTGATCGCGGTTCCCGGATGGTGGCCGGTGTGGAGCCTCGTCGGCGGCCTGGCGCAGGGCGCATTCTTCACGGTTCTCTTCGTGGTGGTCATCCAGCGGGCACGCGACGTTGACGAGAACCGGCGGATCACCGCGTTGATTCAGACCATTGGGTACACCGTGGCGGCGACTGGGCCGGTCGCCGCGGGTTGGATCCACTCGCGCGTGCCGGGGTGGACGATGACGTTCGTGGCCGTCTTCCTCGTGCTCGTGGCCATGAGCGTGTGCGCCCTTCTCGCCGTCGCGGACTCCTCGCAGCCTCCCGAAGGCAAGCGCACCGTCTCGGACCGCGACGACTGAGGCGGGAGCAGGTGTGGTCGCACCGGGAAGTCCTGGCGCCGACATCCCGGCGATCCTTCTTCCCGGGCACCGGGGGATCACCCTTGATCCCGACAGGCTCCTGTGTGGTCAACCGCAGCAGCTTTCTGCCCGCGAGGCGGTCGTATACAAGCCGCGGTGGAGCGCGTTCTATCGAACCGGACTCGAGACTTGGCTGCACTCTCACGAGGTCGACACGGTGGTGGTCGCCGGCTGCAACCTGCCCAACTGCCCGCGGGCCACGCTGTTCGACGCCAGCGAACGCGATCTTCGTGCGGTGCTCGTGACCGATACCGTGTCGCAATCCACCCCGGAACGTCTCGCCGACTTCCGACTGATCGGGGTCAACCTCCTCACTGCCGAGCAAGTCGTCGCAGCGCTGATGGCAGAGGCTTGATCGGTTGTCTTAGGCGCGCAGAGCCCGGGAGACGGACGAATGCGGCATCACGTGGCTTCTGGCGGCGCGAAAGTCGATTCACGGGGACCGTGCGCAAGCGGTCGATCAGGATCCGAACCACAAGGAACCTGAACCGCTGCGGCCAAAATCAGCATGGGGGCTATACTCCAGCCAGTGCCACGGGAACCCGGGAAGCCGGGTTGAGAGGAGGGCGTACCGCCCTCGACCGTCGAACCTGAACCGGACCATACCGGCGTAGGAAGGCTCCCGCTCTTTCCCGGGCACTCGCAGTGCACGGGAAAGGAACATAGACATGAGCGAATCCAACGGGCGCCTGCAGTGGCGCGTCGTTGACATGGTGACCGCCGCGATCCTGGGGGTGGCCTGCGGAGTCATCTTCCTGGTATGGAATCAGGTCGGGGGCGCGGCATACGCCGTCATTGACGCAGCTACGCCGGGATTTGGCGGCCTGGTCGCCGGGATCTGGCTGCTCGGGGGCGTCCTGGGCGGACTGGTGATCCGCAAGCCGGGTGCCGCGGTCTTCGTCGAGGTCCTCGCTGCCGTGGTGTCGATGGCATTGGGTTCCCAGTGGGGCATCTCGACGGTCTACTCGGGCCTCGTCCAGGGACTGGGAGCGGAACTCGTCTTCCTGATCTTCGGCTACCGAAAGTTCAACCTGCCCGTCGCCATGCTGGCCGGAGCCGGCGCGGGCGTGGCCGCATGGGTGTTCGAAGGTTTCTTCGGCAGTTCCCCGAACTTCGCCAAGACCTTGACCTTCAATCTCATCTACTTGTCCACGATGATCGTCACCGGTCTGGTCCTGGCGGGCCTGGTCGGCTGGCTGCTGGTGCGCGGGCTCGCCCAGACCGGCGCCCTCGACCGGTTCGCTGCGGGACGCGAGATCCGCGGCCGGGTTTGAACAGACCCAGCACAGAGGTCGCCGTCGCGTCCGCCTCGTCGTCCGTTCCCGACCACAATCCCGACAGGATTCCAGCCGTGACCCTCCACTCGCCTCGTCTGCCCGAGGTCCGCGCCGTTCCCGGCGTACGGGTGCGCGCGCGTGGGTGGGGATGGCGGCATGCCGGACGCCGGGCGTGGGCTTTGCGCGACGTGAACCTCGACATCGCGCCGGGCGCGCGGGTACTGGTGCTCGGCGCCTCGGGTGCGGGCAAGTCCACGCTGTTGGGTGGGCTCGCCGGCTTGCTGGGCGGCGAGGACGAGGGCGAGTCCCTGGGCGAACTCACACTCGACGGCCGCCTCCCGCACGCCGCACGCGAGCGTGTCGGACTGGTCATGCAGGACCCGGAGGCCCAGGTGGTGCTGGCTCGCCTGGGGGACGATGTCGCTTTCGGCTGCGAGAACCTCGGCGTCCCCCGCGAGGAGATCTGGGTCCGGGTGCGAGACGCGCTGGATGCCGTGGGTCTGCACTTGCCACTGGACCATCCCACCTCCAAGCTCTCCGGCGGGCAGAAGCAGCGCCTGGCGTTGGCCAGCGTGCTGGCCATGGGTGCCCGGGTGATCTGCCTGGACGAGCCCACCGCCAACATCGATCCCGAGGGCGTGCCCGTCCTGCGCGACGCCGCCGTCCGCGCCGCCGAAGCCACCGGCGCGACGCTCATCGTCGTTGAGCACCGCGTGGAGGCGTGGGTCGATCACGTCGACCGCATCCTGGTGCTCGACCACGCGGATGCCCGGTCCGGCTCCACGTCCGGCACGGGTTCGGCATCGACTTTTGCCGGGCCGTCCACGGCGGGGGCGACGATCGTCGCCGATGGTTCACCGGCCGAGATCCTCGCCCGCCACGGCGACGCCCTTCGCGATGCCGGTGTCTGGTTGCCCGGCCCGCCCCCGGAAGTCGGCCGCGCGCGCCCGGTGCCGGGGTCCGCTCA
>CALMKG010000465.1 GCA_937867175.1 uncultured Propionibacterium sp.
CGTGACGCCAGGATCGTCCAGAATCTCAGCGGGGATGACTGTGATCGCCAGCCAGCCGGTCAGCAGGATCGGAAGCAGCAGGACGAGCGCCCATCGGTACCCGGAGGGAGATCCCCACGTTGCGCCGACTCGTTGAAGTGACGATTCCACGTCCTGACCCTGCCCGCGAGACTGCACGATCACATAGACGACCGACGGGATGCAGAAGACGATGAACTCGATCATCGCAGCAGCCTATCGAGCGGGATCATCGGATCGGGGTTTCACCCTTGGTCGGGGCGACAGGACTCGAACCTGCGGCAAGTCACCTGCATAACCCCCATCTGACAAGGGACGATGCGGAGCGGTCTTGGGTTCCGGGCACCACTTGGGGCTTATCTGGGGCACCGAGATTGCTCGCCGACCTGTCGCCCCACCCTGGCCCTGACAAGGCCTTTCGCGTGCGCCCATCTCAATCGGGCGCTACTCCATCCCTGAACTCAACAGTCCGCCGGGGGGTTGCGTGAGCCGCCTGGGCACGGACCGCGGACACTCAGTACGTATAGCCGTTGCTATAATGAGGCCATGACGAGCAGTCTGGCAGAGGTAGCCCGCGACGCCGACTACCGAATCTCGCGTGCGCGCGCCGAACTGGTCCGGGCTGTGCGGCAGGCGGCCGCAGCGGGAATGACCCAGACGCAGATCGCCGCCGAGATCGGCCGCAGCCAGCCCGAGGTGTCCCGTCTGCTTCGCTTCCATGGGACATCCTCGCTGGGGCGTCGGCTGCGTAAGCACGCCGCCGAGGTGAAGCGTCTGGTGGCTGAGGCTGGTGGCAGCAACGTCCGAGTGTTCGGGTCGGTCGCCACTGGGGAGGATCGGGAGGATTCCGACATCGACTTGCTGTTCACCATGGAACGACCCCTCAGCTTGATACAACTCGGCGTCCTGGAGCGCGCCGTAAGCCGAGTGGTGGGTTGCCCGGTGGATGTCGTGCCCGACTCGGTGCTGCGGCCCGAGCTACGCGACCGGATCCTGGCCGAGGCCGTGGCACTGTGAGCCGGACCACGATCGAGATCCTTCAAGACGCGTTGGCGCACTTCGAGATCATGCAGACCCACGCCGAGCAGGGCCTTGAAGAGCGTCTGGTCATCGACGCGGTGTGCATGCGCTTGTCCGCTGGGATCGAGGCGCTCGCCGCGATCGACTCCGACGAGCGGGAGGACATCTTCGGCGAGGTCTGGCCGCTCATGTGGGGCATGCGGAACCGCATTGCGCACGGCTACCTGCTGGTCGACACCACCATCATCCGCGAGACCATGATCCACGACGTTCCCTCCATCATGAGCCGCATCAGGCAGCGCGTCCTCCTTCATCAATCAGCCGCAATCGGCGACGAGCGGGCCGTGGGTGACGCCGCGCTCGGCGAGCCCACGCATGTCGACAGGCAACTCAAGGACACACGCTCTGTTGGGAGCGCAGGCGCCAGTGAGAGCGACCGGGACTGACTGTGATGTCGGTCTCCCGGTTTGGTGACGCGCAGGCGCGCCGGGCTGATCTGGAGCGCCAGTTGACGGCGCTTCGGGTGGAGAACCTGCGGTTGAGGAACCTGCTCAAGGTGACCGACGGGGTGGAACCACCCCCGTCCCAGCCGACATTGGCCCCATCCGATCCAGGCTTGGTGACGAACGCGTCACCGACGGAAGTGAAGCTGGCGTTGTACGCGCAGCTCTTCGCGGCGCGCCGGGACGTGTACGCACGATACTGGGAGAACCCGCGGAAAGGCACGAAGGGCTGGTCGCCGGCGGTGCGGGACT
>CALMKG010000466.1 GCA_937867175.1 uncultured Propionibacterium sp.
CGCCGGGGCGACAAGTACGTCACGGTGGTCATCGACCTCACTCCCGTCCGCGATCGCAGGGGTCCTGCACGCTTGCTGGACATGGTCGAGGGCCGCTCCAAGCAGGCGTTCAAGACCTGGCTGGCCGAGCGTCCGCAGGCGTGGCGCGACGGCGTCGAGGTGGTCGCGATGGACGGGTTCACCGGCTTCAAGACCGCCGCTGCTGAGGAGGTACCCGACGCGGTCGCGGTCATGGATCCCTCCCACGTCGTGCGCCTGGCCGGCGACGCCTTGGACCGCTGCCGCCGCCGCGTGCAACTCCAGATCCACGGCCACCGCGGCTTCAAGGACGACCCGCTCTACAAGACCAGACGCACTCTGCACACCGGAGCCGACCTGCTCACCGACCGACAGATCGACCGCATCACCACGCTGTTCGACCCGAAGATCCACGGGGACCATCATGTCGAGGTCGAGGCGACCTGGGGCATCTACCAACGCATGATCGCCGCCTACCGCCACAAGGACCGCAGCCGCGGTTGCGAGCTGATGACCAAGCTGATCACCGACCTGAGCGCCGGCGTGCCGAAGGCGCTGACCGAGCTGAACACCCTGGGACGGACACTGAAGAAGCGCGCCGCCGACGTGCTCGCCTACTTCGACCACCCGCGGACCAGCAACGGCCCGGCCGAAGCCCTCAACGGCAGGCTCGAACACCTCCGCGGCAGCGCCCTCGGCTTCCGGAACCTGACCAACTACATCGCCCGATCCCTGCTCGAGACCGGAGGCTTCAGACCTCAACTACACCCTCGATTCGGATAGCCCGTTTAGTTGTCCGAACCTGACGAACGGCTCGTCTTGGCGTTCGAGGCAAGCCGCTACACGTAGCGATCCAGCACCAGGTACCAGTCCTTTGCTGTTGGTCGTGCGTGTGGATTGTCAAGAAGGCATTGGGAAAGCAGCCGATAGATGTCGTCGGGCACGAGTCCCTCGGCGAGCGAGGGATCACGTTCTGCTGACGACCCGGACGGGAATGCAGGTGCTATCAAGACTCGCAGGATGGCGAGCCCTAGTTTGTATCGGTCGGTGTCCAGGTTGACGGTCTCGTAACCGACCCGATTTCCCGATTTGCTCGCGGCCAGCGCCTCGGGGGGCTCCCAGTCGGATGCATGAGTTGAACCGCTGAAGCTTGACAAACTTCCGCGAAGTCGAACCTGAAGTGGGTTGTGGAACATCACGGACGGGGTCGGGTCGAGTCGATAAAGGAATTCAGACAGAGAGAGGTTGCCGTAGATCGCACCAGCCCTGTGCAGTTTGCCCAGACCCAGCGCGAGGCTGCGGCACAAGAGGAAGCGTTGCTCCATGCTGGGATTCGGTATACGCCAGCGTTGTAAGAAGTCGTCTGCGGCTGTGAGGTTCTGGGCTTCGCACGGCCCTTCGCTGACCT
>CALMKG010000467.1 GCA_937867175.1 uncultured Propionibacterium sp.
CCATGCAGATCGGTATTCCACGTGAATCCCTGCCCGGTGAGAACCGGGTTGCCGCCACACCGATATCGGTACCGCAGCTGATCAAACTGGGCTACTCGGTAGTCGTAGAAAGTGGTGCGGGCCAGCGAGCCTCGTTGCCGGACGAGGCGTACGAGGTCACCGGCGCGCGCATCGGCACCACCGCCGAGGTCTGGGGGTCGGATGTCATTCTCGCGGTCAACGAGCCGAGCGTCGATGAACTGGAATCAATGCGCCCCGGGGCCACCCTGATCACCTTCCTCTACCCCCGCCAGAACGAGGCGCTGCTCAAGGCTCTGCAGAAACAGGGCGTCACCGCGCTGTCGATGGACATGGTGCCGCGCATCTCGCGCGCGCAATCGATGGACGCCTTGAGCTCGATGGCCAACATTTCGGGCTACCGGGCGATCGTCGAGGCATCCTACGAGTTCGGACGCACCTTCGGCGGCCAGGTCACCGCGGCGGGCAAGGTCGCCCCGGCGAAGGTCTTCGTGATCGGCACCGGCGTGGCTGGCCTGGCGGCGCTCGGTGCGGCCAACTCCCGCGGCGCCGAGGTCTACGCCACCGACGTACGGCCAGAGACCGCCGAGCAGGTGGAGTCGATGGGCGCCACGTTCTTGAAGGTGCGAACCGCCGCGGACGACCAGGGCGTCTCCTCCGACGGCTACGCCAAACAGACATCCGACGACTACAACACCCGGGCCGCCGAGCTGTACCTGGAGCAGGCCAGCAAGGTTGACATCATCGTCACCACCGCGGCCATTCCCGGGCGTCCCTCACCCAAGCTGATCACCGCCGAGATGGTCGAACAGATGCGGCCGGGCTCGGTGATCGTCGACCTGGCAGCGTTGGGCGGCGGCAACTGCGAGCTGACACGTCCGGGTGAGAAGTACGTCACCGACAACGGCGTCACGATCATCGGCTACACCGACCTGCCGAGCCGGCTACCCGGACTGGCGAGCCAGTTGTACGCAACCAACGTGGTCAACCTGTTGAAGCTGGCGACCCCAGAGGCGAACGGCAGCATCGTCGTCGATTTCGACGACGAAGTGCTGCGCAACATGACCGTGACCCGCGGCGGCGAGATCACGTTCCCGCCGCCACCGATCCAGGTCTCGGCGGCCCCGGCGGTCAAGCCCGAGGCGCACATAGTGCCGCCGGAGGCGCCAGAGCCCAAGGCGCCGAAGCCCTGGTATCTGTCGTTCGGCATCGTCGGGGTGCTGGCGATCGGGCTGATCGCGCTGCTCACCTACGCGCCGGCGTCCTTCGTCTCGCTCTTCGGGGTCTTCGCGTTGGCGCTGGTGGTCGGCTACTACGTGGTCTGGAACGTGACGGCCGCGCTGCACACCCCACTGATGAGCGTCACCAACGCGGTCTCCGGCATCATCTTGGTGGGCGCCATCACCCAACTCGGCAATGACAACTGGGCGATCAAGATCATCGCCACGGGCGCGGTGCTGATCGCCAGTATCAACGTCTTCGGCGGCTTCACCGTCACCCAGCGCATGCTCAAGATGTTCCGGAAGGGCTGATCAGTCATGCTTGCCAACTTCGTACAGGCTACCTACATCGTTGCCGGCCTGCTGTTCATCTTCGCGCTGGCCGGGCTGTCCCGGTTCGAGACGTCGAAGCGCGGCAACGCGTTCGGCATCCTGGGCATGTTCCTCGCCGTGGTGGCCACGATCATCGCGGTCTGGGCGCCGGAGTCGTGGCACGGCTCCGATTGGGCCACCCGGATGCCCAGCTTCATCGGCGACGCCGGGCTTGCCTCGGTGGGGCTGCTGGTGGCCGCCATGCTGGTCGGTGCGGTGATCGGCACCTTCAAGGCGGTCCGGGTCGAGATGACCGGCATGCCCCAGCTGATCGCCCAGCTGCACAGCTTCGTCGGCTTGGCCGCCGTGCTGATCGGTTTCAATGTCTTCATCGAGATCGACGGCGAGCTGCGCGCCGGCCATCCGCAGACCGACCTTGCCTTCCACCTCGCCGAGGTCTGGATCGGTGTCTTCATCGGTGCAGTCACCTTCACAGGCTCAATCGTGGCCTGGGGCAAGCTGGCGGAGAAGTTCCCGTCGAAGCCGCTGACCCTGCCCGGCCGCAACCTGCTGAACCTGGCCACGATCGTCGGCATCATCGCTTGTGGGGTCTGGTTCCAGAACAGCCAATCGTGGCTGGCGCTGATCATCTTGACACTGCTCAGCCTCTTCCTCGGCTTCCACCTGGTCGCAGCGATCGGCGGCGCCGACATGCCGGTGGTCATCTCGATGCTGAACTCGTACTCGGGCTTCGCGGCCGCCTTCAGTGGTTTCGCGTTGGGCATGAACGTGTTGATCATCACCGGGGCGCTGGTCGGCGCGTCCGGTGCGATCTTGAGCTACATCATGTGCAAGGCGATGAACCGCTCGTTCATCTCGGTGATCCTGGGTGGCTTCGGTATCAGCACCAGTTCGGCCGCCGCGGCCGAGGAGGGCGAGATCCAGGAGGTCAAGGCCGACGAGCTGGGCGCCTGGCTGACCGATGCTCAGTCGGTCATGATCACGCCCGGCTACGGCATGGCGGTCGCCCAGGCCCAGTATCCGGTGGCGGAACTGACCAAGCGGCTGACCGACGCCGGGGTCAAGGTGCGCTTCGCCATCCACCCGGTGGCCGGCCGGCTGCCCGGTCACATGAACGTACTGCTCGCCGAAGCCCGCGTCCCCTACGACATCGTCTTCGAGATGGACGAGGTGAACGACGAGTTCGACGAGACCGACATCGTGCTGGTGATCGGTGCCAACGACACGGTCAACCCGACGGCCATGCAGCCCGGCACCCCGATCTCCGGCATGCCTGTCCTGCACGTCTGGGAGGCCAAGAAGGTCGTGGTCTTCAAGCGGTCCATGAAGCCGGGTTATGCCGGTGTCGAGAACCCGCTGTTCTTCAACGACAACACCTACATGTTGTTCGGGGACGCGAAGGCGTCAGTGGATTCGATCAATTCGGCCCTCCCGGCAGCCGATCCCCGGCAGGCGATCTCCTCCTGAGGCTGCTGCACCGAGGCCTGGGTGGGTACGAGCGGTCCTTGGGGACCATTCGGACCGGCTTTCGGGGGCTTGGGTGCCGACGAACGGTCCTTGGGGACCTCCGGACCCGCCGGTCAGGTTGGGGGACCGAAGAGCCTGGCTGAATCGTCCTCGGCAGCGACCCTGGCGAGCAGCCTGTTCCGTAGGCGCTCCGGCAGCACGGACGCGGCCAGCAGTCGGCGGGCGCCTTCGATGTCGTGCTTGTCCACGTTGACGATGCGGGTCACCTCGGCGACGGTCGGTGCGCCCGCAGGACGCTCCAGCAGCTCTGCCGCGTCCCCCTTGGCCACCGCACCGGGCTCGAGGACCCGCACGTACCAACCCGACCAGCCGGTGCGCTGCACCCGCTGCACCAGGTCGGGCACACCCCAGCGGCCGGCCAGCTTGTAGCACGGGCTGCGCGGCTGACTGACCTGGACGATCGCCTGGCCGAGCCGCCAGGTCTCGCCGAGCACGACCGTGGTCTCGTCCGGGCACGGGCGCCCATCTACCCCGGTGAGCGTGATGTTCTCGAAAAATGCGCCGGAAGCCAGCTCAAGGCCCTGGTCGGCCAGCCAACTCGGATAATGGTGGTCGGCGTAGAGCAGCAAGGCCTTGTCAGGCCCGCCATGGTTCTTCTGGTCGGCCTGCTCGTCCCCTGCCAGGCCGAGGGTGCCCAGCTGTACCGGGCCGGCGACCTCGCCCTTGTCGGCGGCGGTGCAGATCTCGCGGCCGTCCCAATGGTGGGCTCGGACGCGTCCGACGCGCACGGCCGCCACCGTCGCCACCAGATTCGCC
>CALMKG010000468.1 GCA_937867175.1 uncultured Propionibacterium sp.
TGGCCGTGGCCGCCCTTCTGTTCGTTGCCGCCCCGGCAGTCGCACCGGCATTCACGCCGCAGCCAGCCCACGCTGCGCCCGAAGCACCCCAGCAGGTCGTGCTCCCGCCGGTGACACCGCTCACCGAGACCTCGGCCGCTGCGGACCCGGTGGTCAGCTCCGACACCGATGAGACGACCGCGACCGTCGACTACACCGTTCGTCGCGGCGACAGCCTGTGGAAGATCGCCGAGGAGCAACTCGGGGACCCGATGCGCTTCCGCGACATCGTCAGGCTCAACCCGGATGCGCTTCGGGGGCGGGCGGACTTCATCGACCCCGGCATGGTCCTGCGCCTGCCCGGCGACGCAGCAACCACCGGCGAGGAAACGGACGAGACGCCCCGCGCCGAGGAGACCTACGTCGTGGAAGCCGGCGACACCCTGTGGGAGATCGCCGACGAGAAACTAGGAGCGGGCGAGCGCTTCACTGAGATCTTCGAGGCATCGCGCGACACCGTACAAGCCGATGGGCAGCGGCTCAGCGACCCCGACATGATCCGACCCGGATGGGAGTTGACCGTCCCCGGCACCAGCACAGCCGTTCCGCCGGTCGTCGATCCTCCGGTCGACCTCGATCCCATCGAACCCGAACCGGAGCCCGATCCAGTCGAGCCGAGCAGCCCGGAGGTCACGGACAGCCCGAGCCCAGACGTCATCGGACAGGACTCGGCCGCCGAAGTGCAGGCTGGGGACTCCGACCCAGGTGAGGTCGCTGGCGCACCGGGCTGGCTGGTTCCCGGACTGACTGGTGCCGGCGCGGTCCTTGCTGCTGGGCTCCTCACGGCGTTACGTCGGCGGCAGCGCACCCAACTGCGCTACCGGCGGCCCGGGCACATCGTCGTGCCACCGCCTGCGTCGCTGAACGGCCTGGAGAAGACGCTTCACGTTGAAGGGTCCTCGATGGCGACGCAGATCGAGGCGCTGAACCACGTTCTACGGCAGATCAGCGACAGCCCTCACGGACTGCCCGAGGTGATCGCGGTGGCGGTGTCCGCTACCGAGGCGACGCTCCATCTGGCCGAGTCCAATGCTGATGCAACACTCCCGGAGCCGTGGACCGGTGCGGGCCGTACTCGCCTCGCCCCGCTCCAAAGCAGCAGTGCCGATCCAAGCGAGCAGAGCCAACCGCCGTACCCGCTCTTGGTCGCGGTCGGCCAAGACGACGGTGGGACGGTCTGGTTCCTCAACCTCGGTCACGCGCCGCACGTCGCCGTGACGGGCGAGGTCACCGTAGGCGAGGACTTCCTTCGCCACCTGGCTGCCGAGCTGGCGCTCAACCCTTGGTCTGCGGAGGTCGACATTGACACGTTCGGGCTCTCACCCACGCTCGTGGACCTCGATCCGCACCGGCTTCACCATCACGCCGACACGCGCCTGCTCGACAAGCTCACAGCGGACCTTGCCCAACCCGGTATCCCCGGCCTTGCCCCAGAACGACGACGTGCCCTGCTGCTGGAGCACACCTACACGGATACCGATGGTGCGCACGCCATCACCTCGGCCAACACCACCCATGCGGCTCGCGGCATCACCGTGGTCACCGTCGGTGACCACCGCACAGACGATTCGCTGGCACTGGACATCGACGAGTCCGCACGGCTCACCATCCCCCTTCTCGGCATCACGGTGGCGGCAGCGGGTCTGAGCGACGAGGAGGCATCAGCGTGCGCTGCGATCCTCGCCGTCACCCGAGACGCCACCCTGGCTCCGGTTCCTGTGGAAGAGACGGCCACGGGCCGAGACAAGCTGGTCGACAAGGCTGGCGCGCTGCGTGACGAACTCGTTGAGTCACGGCCAGCGGGACCGGCAGGCGGCACAACGCTTCTCCCTCGGCCGACCAGCGAGTACGCCGAGGCCGCGGCGACCACGACCGACGACGTTGAGACGCTGGCACCTGTCGTGCCCGCGACAACTCGCGTCGCCGTCGAGGACGCTGACCCGACCTTGGATCAGGACGTCGCATGGTGGCTCGACCCCACCTGCCGACTCCCACGCATCAGCGTCTTGGGACCGGTGCATGGGCGTGCTTACGGGGATGCGACGGACATCGCCGGCCGCAAGCCGTTCTACACCGAGATGCTGGCGTTCCTCGCCCTCCATCCCGACGGGGTGACCTCCGGGCAGGTCGCCGACGCCTTTGCCATCACCCCCAAGCGAGCCCGGGTCGACATGAACGCGCTCCGCTCCTGGCTCGG
>CALMKG010000469.1 GCA_937867175.1 uncultured Propionibacterium sp.
TCGATCGGGATCGCATAGGACTGCCCGTCCACCACGATGGCGACCTCGCCGTCGAAACACAGCGGTTCGTCGTACTGCGAGATCTGGTAGTTCTTCGTCATGTCCGGGTAGAAGTAGTTCTTCCGCGCGAACCGGCACCACTCGGCGATCCGACAGCCCAGGCTCAGGCCGATCCGGATGGCCGACTCGACGGCAGTCCGGTTCACCACGGGCAGTGAGCCAGGCAGGCCGAGGCAGACTGGGCAGGTGTGCGAGTTGGGGGCACCGCCGAAGTCAGTGCTGCAGCCGCACCACATCTTCGACTTGGTGTCGAGTTCGACGTGCACCTCCAGGCCGATCACCACGTCATAGGCGGCCATCACCTCGTCGTAGTCCATCAGTTCATCCAGGGCGTTCATCGTGGTGTCTCCTCCAGTGCCGGAATGCGGTCGAGCAGCGGGCCGCCCCACCGATCGGCGAGGCCAGCCTCCACGGCCGCCCCGACGAGGTAACACCGGTCATCGGCCAAGGTGGGTGCCATGATCTGCAGCCCAACCGGCAGACCGTCCTCGTCGGCAAGTCCGATCGGGACGCTGGCTGCGGCGTTCCCGGCCAGGTTCGCCGGGATCGTGCACAGATCGGACTTGTACATCGCGAGCGGATCGGTCATGCGCTCGCCGAACCGGAAGGCGGTGGTCGGGGTGGCCGGTGAGACCAGCACATCGCAGTGCTCGAAGGCCGCCTCGAAATCGGCGCGGATCAGCGTGCGAACCTTCTGAGCTGAGCCGTAATAGGCGTCATAGTAACCGGCCGACAGCGCGTAGGTGCCGATGATGATGCGCCGCTTCACCTCGTCGCCGAAGCCGGCCGCGCGGCTGGCTCGCATCACCTGCTCGGTGGACGCAACCCCGTCGTCGCCCACCCGAAGGCCGTATCGCATGCCGTCATAACGGGCCAAGTTGCTGGACACCTCGGCGGGCATGATCAGGTAGTACGCGGCTAATGCGTGGACGAAGTTCGGACAGCTCACCTCGACGATCTCGGCGCCGAGGGATGAAAGGAGCTCGACCGCCTCGGCGAAGCGCGCCTCGACTCCCGTGGCGTAGCCCTCGCCGCCGAGTTCGGTCACCACCCCAATTCGCAGCCCTTTGACCTCGGCCCTGCGAGCGGCCGTCACCACGTCGGGTACCGGGGCATCGATGGACGTGGAGTCCGCCGGATCATGGCCCGCCATCACCTGGTGCAGCAGGGCGGCGTCCAGCACCGTGCGGGCGCACGGACCGGGCTGGTCGAGCGAGGACGCCATCGCGATCACCCCGTACCGGGAAACCCCGCCGTAGGTCGGCTTGACACCCACCGTGCCGGTCACCGAGGCGGGTTGCCGGATCGAACCGCCGGTGTCCGTGCCGACCGCCAGCGGCGCCTCGAAGGCGGCCAACGCTGCCGCGGAGCCGCCGCCGGAGCCGCCCGGGATACGGCCGAGATCCCACGGATTACGGGTCGGCCCGAACGCCGAGGTCTCGGTAGACGACCCCATCGCGAACTCGTCGAGGTTGGTCTTGCCCAAGATCACCAGGTCACTCGCCAACAGCCGGTCGACGACGGTCGAGTTGTACGGTGGCACCCAGTTCTCCAGCATCCGGGAAGCGGCAGTGGTGGGCAATCCCTGATAGCAGAACAGGTCTTTGACCGCCACCGGGACGCCGGCCAGTGCTGTGAGCGGCTCGCCGGACGCCCGCTTGGCGTCCACGGCACGGGCCTGTGACAGGGCGCGCTCGCCGTCCACCGCCAAGAAGGCATGGACCTGCTCGTCCACGGCCGCTATCCGGTCCAGGTGGGCGCGAGTGACTTCTTCGGCGCTCTGTTCACCGGACGCGATCCGGGCCGCCAATTCGGCGGCAGTGGCGTGGATGGTGTCGTTCATCAGGCCTCCTCGTCCAGGATGCGCGGCACCCGGAAGTGGTCGTCCTCAACCGCAGGGGCGCCCGCCAGCATCGTCTCGGCTGGCCAACTCGGCTTCAATTCATCGGTTCGGTAGACATTCTCCAACCGAACCGGGTGCGAGGTCGGCGCCACGTCCTGCTCGGCCACTTCGGCGACGCTGGCCACCGCGGTGAGGATGACGTCAAGCTGGGGCGCCAGTCTGGCGAGTTCTTCTTCAGACAACTCGATGCGGGCCAGATCGGCCAGCCGAGCCACATCCTGGGCGGTCAACGCCACGAGCTTCTCCTCTACGTGAGCGGCCACCCTGGGCGGCCATGACAGCACCACATCCTAGGGGTAGTGCCAGACTGGGGCCTATGCGAGATGTGGTGATTCTGGGCAGCACCGGTTCCATCGGTACCCAAACCCTCGACGTCATCGACCGGAACCGTGACCGCTTCCGGGTGGTCGCGCTGTCGGCCGGAGGCAGCCGGCTCGACCTGCTCGCCGACCAGGTGCGCAGCTTCGCCCCGGCCGCGGTGGCGGTGCCGGACGCCCAGGCCGCGCTGGGACTGGCGCAACGGTTGGGGTCGAATGGCCCCGAACTGCTCACCGAGGACGGCAACGAGGCGTTGGCGGCTCGGCCGTGCGACGTGGTGGTCAACGCGATCACCGGGGCGGCCGGGCTGCGTCCCACCTTGGTCGCGCTGCGTGCCGGTGTGACCCTCGCGCTGGCCAACAAGGAGTCGTTGGTCATCGGTGGCCGATTGGTGACCGGTGCGGCGTCGCCCGGTCAGCTCATTCCGATCGATTCCGAGCATTCCGCGATCCTGCAGTCGCTGCGGGGTGGCGCGCGCGGAGAGGTACGCAGGCTGATCCTGACCGCTTCCGGCGGGCCGTTCCGGGGCAGGAGTCGTGCCGAGTTGGCCGATGTCACCCCCGCCCAGGCGCTCGCGCATCCGTCCTGGACGATGGGCCGGGTCATCACGATCAACTCCGCGACCCTGGTGAACAAGGGTTTGGAGGTACTGGAGGCCGCCCTGCTCTACCAGATGGACCTTGACGACATCACCGTGGTGGTGCATCCCAGCAGCGACGTGCACTCGATGGTGGAGTTCTGCGACGGCGCCACCATCTGCCAAGCCAGCCCGCCAGACATGCGGCTGCCGATCGCGCTCGCCCTGGGTTGGCCCGAACGCATCCCTGACGCGGCTCCCGGCTACGACTGGACGGTCCCGCGTGACTGGCACTTCGAGCCCCTCGACGATGCCGTTTTCCCTGCGGTCGGGCTGGCCCGGCGCTGCGGCAAGGCCGCGGGGACAGCACCTGCGGTCTTCAATGCGGCCAACGAAGTCTGCGTCGACGCGTTCTGTGACGGAAGGCTGGGCTTCTTGGGCATCGTCGACACCGTCTCGGCGATCGTCGCCGAGCATCTGTCGAGCGGCCACGTCCCCGACGAACAGCTGAGCGTCGATGCGGTACTGGCGGCAGACCGCTGGGCTCGGCAGCGAGCAGCCGAGTTCTTGGCCGGATAGCGCAGGATGGAGGCGTGATGATTTTGCTGCGTGTCGAGCTGCTGGACATCCCCGGAGCCCTCGCGAACGCAGCCGCTGCCATCGCCTCGACCGGCACCGACATAGCGTCCATCCGCATCGTCGGACGTACCGACGACGACACCGTGGTGGACGACTTCATCTGCGAGCTAGCTCCCGACGTGCTGCCCGACGGCCTGGTTTCGGCCTTCGCCGAGTCCACCGGAGCCAACGTGCTGTGGATTTCGCGCTGTCCTGACCAGTGGGACCTGCTGACCGAGAGCGACCTGGTCGGTGAGATGGCCAGCGACAGCACGCGCGCCCGCGAACTGTTCTTCAGCCACGCACCGGGACTCTTTCACTGTCAGTGGGCCGCGGTCGTCAGGCAGGACGACGGCACGGTCCTGGCCGCCAACGAGAATGCGCCCGAGTTGACCGCCGGGCAACTCGGCGAACTTGAGCCGCTGGACGAACTGCATAGCACTGAATTGGGTCCCGACTGGGCCCCGGGTTGGAGCGACGCCACCGTCGCCGTGGTGCCGGCCGGACGCGACCGGGTGGTGCTGATGGGACGGGCGGGTGGGCCGACGTTCCTCGACACCGAACTGAGGCGGCTGGCGCGCGTGGCTGCGCTGCTTTCCCGTGCCCCAATCCTGCCGACGACTGACACACTGGATGTGTGACCGACTCGACCTGGTGGCAGCTGTTGCTGGCGTTGGGTTACGGCGTGCTCGGTTCAGTCATCCCGATCGTCAACGCGGAGGCCTTCATTGTGGCGTCGGTGGCCACCGCGATGATCAATCCGGTCGTAGTGGGGCTGCTTCTCGGTCTGGGGCACGGCATCGGCAAGATGGCGCTGTTCCAGACCGTCCGTCAGGGGCGCCGACGACTGTTCCGCAAGCGTCCTCCGAAGGAATCATCTCCGACCGGGCAGGGCATCTGGCGGGCGCGCTGGGACCGTGTGGTGGGTTGGAGCATCAGCTTGGTGGAACATCCCCGGTGGGGCCCGGTGGGGTTCTTCCTGTCTGGCCTGATCAGCCTGCCACCCAATTACCTCACCACGATCATCGCCGCGACCACCCGCATCAACTTCGCGTTGTTCTCGGTCTTCCTGACGGCCGGATTCATCTCCCGCTACGTGTTGATCGCGCTGGCTGCGGCCGGAGTGGTCGGTCGGATCCTGTGATCAGCTGATGCCCATCAGGGCTTTGTAGAAGAAGTTCCCGAGGTAGAACAACGCCACCGTGGCCGCCACGAAGGCGATGGTCACCATGATGCGGGCGTTCTTCTTCTGTTTGGTGGTCGGGACGCGGCGCGGCTCCCACTCCCCCAGCTGCGGTTGGACGCGGACCGGGGTGTCACCGTTCAGGTTCAGGTCGCTGAAGAGTTGCCGGAGGCCCTCGAGTCGACGCATGCCGCCCATCCTAATCTGGGTCAACCGAGGATCCGCTCGGCGACCAGCTCGGCGGCTGCCATCAGCCGCTGCAGGAGCTGGGCTGCGTCGGGCATCGGCCAGCCCCCCAGCCCACAGGCGGGGGTGAGCACCATCTGAGCGTCCAGAAGATCAGCGGGCAGTTCCAGCCGCCGGAGGATCTGCAGCGCGTCGGTCACGATCCGGTCGACCGGCGGCACCTCCACCTGGTCGGTGCGGACCACTCCCAAGGCGAGGGTGTGGCCGTCGGCCAGCCAAGCCTGGCATTCGTCGACCAGCGCCGAATCCAGGAAGCGGGTGTCCAAGGCCAGCCCGTCGAACCCAGCCCTGTCGACCAGGCCGACGTCGATCCCGGACGCACAACTGTGCAGCCACACCTGTTCGACACCCGAGACCTGGTGCCCGGCATCGACCACCTGCCCCCAGCCCCCATGCACCTCTTCGCGGTCCGGTACCCGGTAGCGGTCGAGGCCGGAGAAGGTCGACAAATCACCGCTCAGCACCGCACCGATCAGGGGTTCGTCCAGTTGCACCACGACCGGGCGACCGAACCGCCGTTGCAGTGATTCGGCGAGATCGGCTGTGCCCTGCGCCAAGGCCTGCCAGATGTCACGGCATGCGCCAGGATCGGAGATCACGTGGTTCATCGTCGGGTAAGGCAGCCGCACCGCGGCGGCCAACGTCCATGGCCCGGCCAGGGCCACCTTGATGGTGCCCTCGTGGTTCTGGGTCAGCTCCTCGAAGTCATCCAGGTCGGTGCGCCACCAGCGGGCGGCGCGTTGTTGGGCGGAGTCGCGAGCAGCCGCGAGCCGCCAGCCGTCTGTGGCCAGCTCGCACGGCTGGGCCAGCAGCCCCAACGTTCGGCCGATCATCGCCGAGGACGCGTCCCGCTGCGGCAGCTCGGGCCAGGCGAGCAGCGCACCGGACAGATCGGCCACCACGCGGGTCGCCTCACGGAAGTCGCGGCCGGGCATCGAACCCATGCCGGTCGTCCGCATCAGGACGCCCCCGAGATCACCGAACTGCCGACCACTCGTTCGCCGTCGTAGCAGACCGCGTACTGCCCCGGGGCGACACCTCGACAGCCGCTGTCGAGCCGCATGACCACATCATCGGGGCGCGTCTCGATCCAAGCGTCCATCGCCTCGCCGTGGGCTCGCACCTGCACCTTGCCGCGCCAGCGTCCACGGGGCGGTTCCGACGTCCAGGTCGGCCGGATCCCGTGGAGTTCGTCGACCACCAGATCGTCCAACGTGCCGACGGTCACCTGCCGCGCGTCCGGGTCGATGCCGACCACGTATCTGGGACGCCCCTCCACCGACGGGACGCCCAGGTTCAGGCCCTTGCGTTGGCCGATCGTGTACCGGAAGGTGCCCTGGTGCTCACCAAGGTGGTTGCCGGCGATGTCGACGATGCGCCCGGGGGCAGCCCCCAATTTGTCGGCCAGGAAGCCGGCGGTGTCTCCGTCCGGGATGAAGCAGATGTCATTGGAGTCGGGCTTGGCTGCCACCGCGAACCCCAGCGCGGCCGCCTCGGCGCGCACCTGGGGCTTCAGGGAGTCGCCGAGCGGGAAGAGGCTGTGGGCGAGTTGGCGCTGGTCGAGCACGCCGAGCACGTAGGACTGGTCCTTGTCGGTGTCGCGGGCGCGGCGCAACTCGAGGCCGTGCTCGCGCTCGACCAGCCTGGCGTAGTGACCGGTCGCCACTGCGTCGTACCCGAGCGCGAGACCCTTCTCGAGCAATGCGGCGAACTTGATCCGTTCGTTGCAGCGCAGGCACGGATTCGGCGTCCGGCCGGCGGCGTACTCTGACAAGAAGTCGCCGATCACTTCTTCGGCGAAGCGCTGCGAGAAGTCCCAGACGTAGAAGTCGATACCCAATCGGTCGGCCACCCGGCGCGCGTCATGGGCGTCCGCGAGCGAGCAGCAGCCGCGGGAACCGGCCCGCTGGGCCAGCGGGGTGCGGGACAGCGCCAGGTGGATGCCGGTGACCTCATGACCCGCCGCCAGCAGGCGCGCCGTGGCCACCGAGGAGTCGACACCCCCAGACATGGCCGACAGCACTCGCATGGTCCGCCCCTTCCGATCTCGGTCCCGAGTCTATGTGGACCGCCAATCCACCTTTGCATCGTCATCTGGGTACCGCGCGGGCGCGGTGCACTGCAGCCGGCAGTGCGGCGATGATTCGGTCGATGTCGGCGCTGGTCGTGGACCAGCCGAACGAGAACCGGACGCCGCCCCGCGCGGCGTCGGCGTCGCGTCCCATCGCGAGCAGCACCTCGCTCGGACCGTGGACCCCGGCGCGGCAGGCCGATCCCGAGGAGCAGAAGACCTGTTGCTGGTCGAGCAGGAACGTCAGATCGTCGGACGACGCCCCTTCGAAGCTGAGGTTGACGATTGCCGGGCTGAGCGGTTCGGCACCGTTGACCACCACCGCGCCGAGCGCCTGCGAGGCAATGACCAACCGCTCGCGGAACTGCCGCAGTCGAGCCGCCTGAGACGCCTGCTCCGCCACCGCCTGACGGGCCGCCGCTGCGAACGCGGCTGCGAGCGCAACCATCTGCGTCCCCGATCTGATGCCTGCCTCCTGAACGCCACCCAGCCCGTAGCGACCCAATCGGACGCCGCGCCGCACCAAAAGGGCCCCGATACCCACCGGGCCGCCGACCTTGTGGGCGGAGACCGAGACCAATTGTGCCCCGAGCGTCCCGAAGTCGAGCGACAGGTGACCGAAGGCCTGGACGGCGTCGGTGTGGAACCAGGCACCGGCCCGCTGCGCGATCTCGGCAGCCAACTCCACCGGTTGCACGGTGCCGACCTCGTTGTTGACCAGCATCAGACTGACCAGTCCGACCGGCCCGGCGGGGTGTCGACGCAGCCGGTCGGACAGCTCATCCAGCCTGGCGTGCCCACCATCATCGACCCCGAACGTGGCACAGCGTGTGCCCAGCACTTCGACCGCGGTAGCGACTGCCGGATGCTCGATCGTCGAGACCAGCACCCCGGGTCGCGACGCCACCCACTGTTCAGCGGCCCGCAGCACCGCGATGGAGTCAGCCTCGCTGCCGCCGGAGGTGAAGACCACCTCGTCCGGATGCGCCCCCAGCAGGGCGGCGAGCTCCTCCCGGGCGTCCTCAAGCAGTGCCCTGGCCCGGCGGCCGGCGCCATGCAAAGCGGACGGATTGCCGCTCAGTCCGGCCATCTCCGCTAGCGCAACGCTAGCCGACAAGCGCATTGGCGTACTGGCAGCATGATCGGCGTAGACTGGCCCAACTTGATCTTGCTCGACCTGATCGAGCTTCGCTCGATCTTGCTCAGTCGGATCCTGCTCGTGCATCTCGCTCCAAGGTTGAGTAGAATTGGGGCGCCGCAACTCTGACAGGGAGGCCCGTTGCTGCACAAGGCCGCTGCCACGCGAGTCCGGCAGATGCCCGGACCGCGCCTAACCGCGGAAGGCTGTCTGTTCCGGCTTTGGGCACCGAATGCCAGCCGGGTCCAGCTCGTGCTCGTGGAGGCCGACCTGAGCCAGCGTAGTGTCGACATGGCCGTGCGGAACGGGCTCTGGGACGTCTTCGTTCCGGGCGTTCGTGCGCGGCAACGTTACGGCTTCCGCGTCCACGGGGAATGGCAGCCGGAAGTCGGCCTGCGCGCCAATCCCGCCAAGCTGCTGGTGGACCCCTATGCACGCGCCATCACCGGTGGTGTCGACTTCCTCGGGCCGGTCCGGGACCATGTGTCGAGGTCCGGGAACGAGATTGACGGCCGCGACTCGCTCGGCGCAGTGCCGCTGTCCGTGGTGGTTGCCGACAGTCCGCCACCGCGTCCCATTGCCGAACGCCGCCCGCTCAGCAAGTCGATCATCTACGAACTGCACGTCAAAGGCTTCACACGGCTGCACCCACTGGTCCCCCACCACCTGCGGGGAAAGTACGCTGGCCTGGCCCACCCGGCCGTCATCGACTACCTCAAATCGAGCGGCGTCACGGCGGTGGAACTGCTGCCCATCCACCACTTTGTCTCGGAGTCGTTCGTCACCAAACGCGGCCTGTCGAACTACTGGGGCTACAGCACTCTCGGTTTCTTCGCCCCGCACGCCGCCTACTGTTCGGTCGGGACGCTCGGCGCACAGGTCGAAGAGTTCAAACAGATGGTCTCGCAACTTCATGACGCCGGCATTGAGGTCATTCTCGACGTGGTCTACAACCACACCGCAGAAGGGTCCCTGAAGGGACCGACCATCAGCTTCCGAGGCATCGACCACCGCGGCTACTACCGACTCACCCCAGACCGGGGCACCGACTACGACGTGACAGGATGCGGTAACTCCGTGGACACGTCGCAAACCGAAGTGCTCGATCTGGTCCTCGACTCGATGCGTTATTGGGTTGACGAGATGGGTGTGGACGGCTTCCGCTTCGACTTGGCCACCACCTTGGTGCGTGATGGCCAGCACAATGTCGACCAGAACCATGCCTTCAAGAAGGCGATAGCCGACGACCCGTCCTTCGCCGACATCAAGATGATCGCTGAACCGTGGGACATGGGCCCGTTCGGTTATCAGGTCGGCCGCTTCGGGCGAGGCTGGTCGGAATGGAATGACCGCTATCGCGGATTCATGCGCGACTACTGGCGTGGCTCGGGCGGGGTGCAGGAACTCGCCACTCGGCTGTCCGGTTCCGCCGACCTTTTCGATCACGATGACCGGCCGCCGTCGTCGTCGGTCAACTTCATCACCGCGCACGACGGGTTCACCATGCGCGACCTAGTCAGCTACAGCCACAAGCACAATCAGGCGAACTGGGAGAACAACCGCGACGGTTCGGATGACAACCGGTCATGGAACTGCGGGGTGGAGGGCGAGACCGACGACGAGCAGATCAACCGGTTACGCCATCGCCAGGTGCGCAACATGATGGCCACGTTGCTGCTTTCGCGTGGCGTCCCGATGATCACCGCCGGCGACGAGATGGGACGCACCCAGCGCGGCAACAACAACGCTTACTGCCAGGACAACCAGATCGGTTGGGTCGACTGGCATGTAGCAGGACAGTGGCACGATGTCAGTCAGTTGACCGCCACGCTCGCGCGAATCCGGCAAACCTCCCGGCTGCTCAGCTATGACGACTACCTGTACCACGTCGAAGTGCTGGACGCCAAGGGTGAATCGTTGGAGCGCTATAACCTGGCGTGGATGAATGGCTACTCCGGCGAAATGAACAACCACGACTGGTTGCACGCTGGACGCCGTCTGCTGGGCATGTACCTGTCCAGCCGTGAAGAGGCGCTGCTGACCTGGTTCCATGCCGGGGCTGAATCGGTCCCGGTCACGATGCCGCCGGTGCCTTGGGGGTGGCGCTACGACTTGTTGGCGACCACTGCCGAACCAGATGAACTGACGGTTACCAGCCTCGCGCCGGGAGCCACGATCATCCTGCCCGGACGTACCGTCGCTGTCTTCGGGGTCAAGGTCCCCTCAGATGCCTCTGCGCTGCGGTTGCCGGCGGTCCCACAGCCGGGTCGGCCGCACCCACGTCGAGAGCGGCCAACCCAGCACTGAGGATCGCGGCTACTGGGTCGCCACCGCCGACAGAACCCACGTCGAGAGCGGCCAACCCAGCACTGAGGATCGCGGCTACTGGGTCGCCACCGCCGACAGACCCATTTCGGAGCGACTCGCCAGCAGCGGGTGGTCGGGAACCACGCGCACGGTGAAACCGACCAGGCCGGGCGACTGGCTGGCGACATCCAGCCGGAAAGTCGCCGAATCACCATCAACGGGGCAATCGGCGCACTTCTCGAACCTTCTGATCCGCACGTTGCGGAGTTCATCGGCGGCATTCACATCGCCGGCGACCAGTTCGACCGCCACGTCGCTCGGCTCCAAGCCATTGAGTCGCACCGCGGTCTCGAAGAGGTGGGTTTGGCCGACCTCCACAGTGGTGGGCAGGTGCACTTCGATGCTGGTCACTGCGACCCCCGGCCAAGCCTGGCGCACCTTGTCTTTCCAATGAGCCAATTGTTCGGCTACGTTGCTCTCCGCGACCCTGCCCGCCGCTCGTGCTGCCGGGGCGTAGAGCTGGGTGACGTAGTCGCGGACCATCCTGGTGGCCATCACCTTGGGACCCAGACCCGAGATCGTGCCGCGCATCATCCTCACCCACTCGGTTGGGATGCCGTTCTGGTCACGGGTGTAGAACATCGGGACGACTTCGCGTTCGATGATCTGGTAAAGGGCCTCGGCTTCGGCCGAATCCCGCTCGGTCTGGTCACCGATCATCTCGGCCGAGGGAATGGCCCAGCCGTACGCCGGGTCATACAGTTCGTCCCACCAACCGTCCTGGATGGACAGGTTGAAGGCCCCGTTCAAGGCGGCCTTCATGCCAGAGGTGCCGCAGGCCTCCATCGGGCGCAGCGGGTTGTTCAGCCACACGTCGCAGCCCGGGTAGAGCGGCTGAGCCAAGGACATGTCATAGTCGGGCAAGAAGACCACCTTGCCGCGGACGTCCTCTTGATCTGCGAAAAGCACCATCTGCTGGATCAGTCCCTTGCCGATTTCGTCGGCGGGATGTGCCTTGCCTGCGATGACGATCTGGATCGGGGTTTCCGGGTGGTTCAGCAGCGCCTTCAGTCGTTCTGGCTGGCTCAGCATCAACGTCAGCCTCTTGTAGGAGGCCCCCCGTCGCGCGAAGCCGATGGTCAGGGTATGTGGATTCAGTGCACTGGAAACCCAATCGGCGGACTGACCTCGGGCGGCGGCACTGCGGGCCAACCGCTCGCGGGCCATCGTGATCATCTGGCCCCGCATCTGCCGTTTCATCGTCCAGATGGACGAGTCGTCGACCCGGCCGAGAGCCCGGAAGTCCCAACCATCCTCGCTGCCCTCAATCGTCTCGGTCGGGGAGTCGAGGATCTCCTTCAGATCGGGATGCAGCCAGGTCCGGGCATGCACGCCGTTGGTGACCGAGCCGATCGGCACCTCGCTGACGTCGAATCCCGGCCACAGCGGCCGGAACATCTGCCGGCTCACCTCGCCGTGCAGTTCCGACACGCCGTTGGCTCGTTGGCTCAGCCGCAGCCCCAGCACCGCCATGTTGAAGCAGCCCCGGTCGCCGCCCGGGTAGTCCTCCGCGCCCAGCGCGAGGATGCGGTCCATCGGCAGTGGGCTGAAGTTCGCGAACTGGTTGCGCAGCAGGTCGATGGCGAACCGGTCGATGCCTGCCGGCACCGGGGTATGCGTGGTGAAGACCATGCCAGCGCGGGTGCGTTCCACCGCGGTGTCGAAATCGTCCCCGGCGACCATCTGCTCACGAATCCGCTCCAGCCCCAACAGCACGGCGTGGCCCTCATTGGCGTGGTAGACCTCGGGTGTGGGATGCCCGGTGACGCGGCAGAACTCCCTGACGGCGCGTACGCCGCCGATGCCGAGCAGCACCTCCTGGGCAAGCCGATGGTCGGTGCCGCCGCCGTACAACTTGTCGGTGATCAGCCGTTCCCGATCTGGGTTGACCTCCAAGTTGGTATCCAAGAGCACCAGCGGGACTCGACCGACTCGGCAGACCCATAGCTGCGCCTTGACCGGCACGCCGCGGATCTCGACCTCGATCATCACCTGCTTGCCGTCAGAGTCGGTGAGGGTCGAGATGGGCAACTCGTTCGGGTCGAGCAGCGGGTAGCGCTCCTGCTGCCAGCCTTGGGCGTTCAGTGACTGGATGAAGTAGCCGTGGTGATATAACAAGCCGACGCCGATCAGTGGGGCCCCGATGTCGGACGCCGCCTTCAGGTGGTCTCCGGCAAGAATTCCCAGGCCGCCGGAGTACTGCGGCAGCACCTTGGAGATGCCGAACTCCGCCGAGAAGTAGCCGATCGCTGCCGGTGCTTCCGGATGCTCGGCCGCCCAACGCTGATACCACCGGTCACCGCTCAGGTAATCTTGCAGGTCACCATGGACGCGGTCCAGGTTACGGACGAAACGACGGTCGCGGGCCAACGCGTCCAATCGCTCAACGCTCACCTGGGACAGCAACTTCACCGGATCACCGCCCGTGCTGTCCCAAAGATCTGGGTCTATCGCCCGGAAGACCTCCATGGTTTCCTCGTGCCAACTCCAGCGCAGGTTGCGCGCCAAGTCAGCCAGAGGACGAAGGGGTTCCGGAAGAACCGGTTGGACAATGAAACGTCTGATCGCTCGCACGCGATACAGGTTACTGAAACAGTAGCCGGGTGGCACCTACCCGCCATGGACACGTCGGTATTCCGGTTGTCTCGCCTACTGGAGGCGTCAAACCCCGCTACCGTTGGAGCGTGACTGAACTAGCACCCAATGCCCCTGCTTCTGCCGCGGACCGATTCGCCGAGTTCAAGTTCGGCCGAATCCCCATCGGCAAGGTGTCCCCCGTGATCGAGCATGGTGCCTACCCCGCCAAAGCGGTCGAGGGTGAGGCCCTTCCCATCTCGGCACGCATCTATCGGGAGGGCCATGATGCCGTCGGTGCCACGGCGGTGCTGACCAGCCCGTCGGGCGAACAGACCCGACTCGACATGAACCAGATCTGGCCCCAAGGGCTCGACATCTGGCAGGCCTGGGTCCGTCTTGACGAGGTCGGCGACTGGACCTTCCGCGTCGAGGCCTGGGGGGACGACTGGCGCACTTGGCACCACAACGCAGACATCAAGCTCAGGGCCGCCATTGACACCGAGTTGGTCCGCCTCGAGGGCCACGATCTGTTCACAGCGGCCGCGCAGGCGGCTGCGGACGCGGGCGACCACGATGCTGCTGCGGTGATCAACCGGGCGAACGACTCGTTCGACGCCTCCGCAGACCCCGCGCAACTCCATGAAGTGGCGATGGACCAAGCACTCGGCGAGACGATGAAGAAGTACGGCCGTCGTCGTTTGGTCACCCCCACGGTCGACTACCCCATCCAGGTCGACCGCAAGCGCGCGCTCTATGGCAGCTGGTACGAGTTCTTCCCCCGCTCGCAGGGGGCCTACATCGACGCCGAGACCGGCAAGTGGGTCTCCGGCACCTTCAACAGCAGCCACGTCATGCTTGAGCACATCGCCGCGCTCGGCTTCGACGTGGCCTATCTGCCGCCCATCCACCCCATCGGCTTCCAGTTCCGCAAGGGACCCAACAACACGCTGGCCGCTGGTCCGGACGACCCCGGTTCACCGTGGGCGATCGGCAGCCACGAAGGTGGCCATGACGCCGTGCACCCGCAGTTGGGCACCATCGAGGAGTTCGACGCCTTCGTTGCCAAGGCGAATTCGCTCGGCCTCGAGGTGGCACTCGACTTCGCGTTGCAGGCCGCCCCCGACCACCCATGGGTGAGCGAGCATCCTGAGTGGTTCACCACCAGGCTCGACGGCACCATCGCCTACGCGGAGAACCCGCCGAAGAAGTACCAGGACATCTACCCGATCAACTTCGACAACGATCGCGACGGCATCTACCAGGAGGTGCTGCGACTGATCAACTTCTGGGTTTCGCACGGGGTCAAGATCTTCCGCGTCGACAACCCCCACACCAAACCGCTCAACTTCTGGGACTGGCTGATGACCGAGGTCCGCAAGGACCATCCCGAGGTGCTCTTCTTCGCCGAGGCGTTCAGCCGCCCGGAGGTGATGCAGACCCTCGGCAAGGTCGGCTTCCACATGAGCTACACCTACTTCACTTGGCGCAACACCAAGCAGGAGCTGACCAGCTACCTTTCGGAGCTGTCTGCAGAAACAGCCGACTTCATGCGTCCGAACTTCTTCGTGAACACCCCCGACATCAATCCGCTGTCGACTCGCTCCGGGGCGCCGGCGGCGTTCGCCATCCGGACCATTCTCGCCACCACGATGTCGCCGAACTGGGGCATCTATCAAGGCTTCGAGCAATTCGAGTTCGAGCCCTTGAAGCCCGGCGGCGAGGAGTACATCAACTCCGAGAAGTACGAGTACCGGCCCCGCGACTTCAACGCCGAACCCAACTTGAACGGCCTCATCGCACACCTCAACCGCATCCGGAAGGAACATCCGGCCCTGCAACAGCTGAGACGCTGCCTGATTCTCGAAACCACGAGTGAGTCGATCGTCGCGTTCGCCAAGAACGATGGCGAAGACACCGTTATCGTGGTGTGCAGCCTGAACCCACACGAGCCAGTGTCCGGTGAGGTCATTGTTGACCTCACGCCCTTGGGGGTCCAGGCCGAGATGTTCGGCGTGCATGACGAACTGACCGGTGGCAACTATGTTTGGGGTCCCCGGAATTTCGTCGGGCTTGATCCAGCAAATCCGGCGCACATCTTCACCATCCACGCGCACTAGGAATCGAGAGGCAACGATGCACGACAAGTTTGGCAACCTCGCAGGCTGGGACCTGGAGGGCTTTCACTCCGGCGGCGACACGGAAGCATGGCGCCGGCTCGGCAGCCACGTCGTAACCGTGCACGACTCGGAACGCGGCGACCTGCGCGGCACCAGATTCGCCGTCTGGGCACCGAACGCCCAGCGCGTCCAGGTGATGGGCGAATTCAACTGGTGGCAGGGTGACGACATGGAGCTCGTCCCCGGTTCCGGAGTGTGGGCGGTGTGGAAGGAGGATGTGCTCGAGGGCACCCAGTACAAGTACAAGATCCAGCACCAAGACGGCAGCTGGCAGGAGAAGGTCGACCCCTTCGCTCGCTTCGCCGACGTACCGCCCGGCAACGCGTCGATCGTCTGGGAGTCCAAGTACGAGTGGGGCGCCAGCGAGCAGGAGTGGCTCGACCGGCGGGCGCAGACCAACGTCTACGAGTCGCAGATGAGCGTCTATGAGATGCATCTGGGCAGTTGGCGCAAGGGACTCACCTACTTGGAACTCGCTGAACAGCTTCCGGAGTATCTGAAGTGGCAGGGCTACACCCATGTGGAGTTCATGCCGGTGATGTCACATCCGTTCGAGGGCAGCTGGGGCTACCAGGTCACCGGCTATTTCGCACCTGATGCCCGGCTCGGTTCGCCAGATGATTTCAGGCACTTGGTGGAGGCCCTGCATGCCGAGGGCATCGGCGTCATCCTCGACTGGGTTCCCGGGCACTTCCCCAAGGACGACTGGGCGCTGGGCAGGTTCGACGGCACCGCGCTGTTCGAGCATGCCGATCCTCGACAGGGTGAGCAGCAGGATTGGGGCACCTACGTCTTCAACTTCGGGCGCAACGAGGTCAAGAGCTTCTTGGTGTCCAACGCCTTGTACTGGGTGCACCAGTTCCATGCCGATGCGCTACGGGTGGACGCCGTGGCGTCCATGCTCTACCTCGACTACTCCCGCGAGGAGGGTCAGTGGATTCCGAACCAGTACGGTGGACGCGAGAACCTCGAGGCGATCGACCTGCTTCGCTACGTCAATAAGCACCTGTATGAGCGGGTCCCCGGCGTGGTCATCATCGCCGAGGAATCGACCAGCTTTGGTGGCATCACCAAGCCGGTGCACTGGGGTGGCTTGGGTTTCGGCTTCAAGTGGAACATGGGCTGGATGAACGACTCCCTGCGCTACCTGAACCTCGACCCGGTCTACCGTCAGTACCACCACAACGACATGACGTTCGCCATGGTCTATGCGTACTCGGAGAACTTCATCCTGCCGATCAGCCACGACGAGGTCGTGCACGGCAAGGGATCCATGCTGAACAAGATCCCGCAGGATGACTACCGCAAATTCTCCACGCTGCGGGCCTTCTACGCCTTCATGTGGAGCTTCCCCGGCAAGCAGCTGCTCTTCATGGGCCAGGAGTTCGCCCAGCGTTCGGAATGGCACGAGGACCAAAGCCTGGAGTGGTGGGTCGATTCGCTGTGGGGCCACGACGGGATGCGGCATCTGGTGCGACGCCTGAACGAGTTGCAGGCCGAACACCCGGCGCTGTACCAGTTGGACTGCTCCCCTGAGGGTTTCCGCTGGATGAACGCCGATGATGCCGGCCACAACGCGTACAGCTTCGTGCGAGCCGACCGTGACGGCGAACTGATCGCGTGCATCACGAACTTCTCCCCCGATCCCTACCCCCATTACCCGATCAGCGTTCCCAAGGCCGGGACTTGGCAGGAGATCCTGAACACCGACTCGCCCGAGTTCAATGGCGGCGGCATGTTCGACAACTCCGAGCCGATCGTCGCTACCGAGATCAGCTCCGATGAGGACTCGTGGGCTTGGGCGACGATCAGCTTGCCGCCCATGTCCGCCATTTGGCTGCGCTACCAGGGCTGAGCCCGCCGTCCAAGCTCACTTGGTCGACGGGGTCGGTGCTATTGAGTGCACCGACCGCGTCGACCAAGTGACACGGGTGGGCAGGTCAGAACAGGGCCATCGATAGTGCGCGGCGGGCCTTCTTCACCACCGGGTCCGCCCCGTCCATGGTGTCGAAGAGTTCCAGCAGCCTGACGCGCACTTGGTCACGCTCCGGTCCCGATGTGCGTCGGATCAGGTCGATCAGCCGGTCGAAGGCCGCTTGCGCGTCCCCGGTGATCAGGTCGAGGTCGGCAGCGGCCAATTGCGCATCTAGGTCGTCGGGGTGCGCCTCTGCTGCCGCGATCACTTGCGCGTCAAGGTTGCTGGTCCGCAGTAGCAGGGACGCTTGGGCGCGTCCTGCCTGGGCCTCGGTGTCGCGAGGATTGGCCTTCAGGAGCTTGTCGAACTCCGCCACCGCCTGCTTGAAGTCACCGGTCTGCAGGGCCTCGTCAGCGGCCGTGAAACGCGGGTCCAAGGCCGCCTCCTCCCCCGCCGACTCGCCGGCGTCGGCCGCAACGGGCTGCGGTGCCGCCCGCCCGGCCAGACCGTTGGCGGCAGCCACCTGGACGATTTGGTCTACCACCGCTTGGATGTCGGCACGGTCGCGGGTGCCTTGGAACAGCGGCGCCATCTGGCCACCCAGCAGCGCGATCGCGGTTGGGACGGCCGCGACCCCGAGTGCCTGGGCGATCCGAGGCTGGGTGTCGACGTCGACCAGTCCGAGCAGGAGCCGGCCCTGCGCCGCATTGATGGTCTGGGTGAGGTCGCGCTGCACTTGGGACGAGCTGGCGTCGCGGCCCGAGACGAGCAGCAGCACCACCGGGTATCGCATTGACTGCTGGGCGATGGCCTCGAAACTCGCTTCGGTCACCTCGACCGCGTAGTTTGCGCCACCCGGCGCAGCATTTTCGGTTGGTTGCGCGGCCGTCAACCCGGAAAGGTCGACGGCCCCAGGACGCGAGAAGTTCTGAGCAGAGGTCATGGCGCCATTGTTCCACTACCCGGGAATCTGTCATGGACAGCCCGCGGAACCCTTTGCGACGCGGCAAGATAGGGCCATGGCTCATCCACGCGCAGGCCAAGTGGCCGACCCCTCCGACTTGATCGATGTCGATCAAGTCATCGGTGCCTACTACGACTTGGTTCCCGACCCCACCGACCCCGACCAGATGGTCGCGTTCGGCACCTCTGGGCATCGGGGCTCCAGTCTCGACACCGCCTTCAACGAAGCTCACATCGCTTCGATCACCCAGGCAATCATCGAGTATCGCGCCGGGCAGGGCACCACCGGCCCAATCTTCATCGCCAAGGACACCCACGGGCTGTCACTGCCAGCCTGGAAGACCGCCATCGAGGTGCTGTCGGCGGCCGGCATAGCGGTGCTGGCAGAGCGCGACGATGAGTACACCCCGACGCCGGCGTTGTCCCGGGCGATCATCCGCTACAACCGCGAGCATGCTGGTGGCCCACAGGCCGACGGTATCGTGGTCACTCCCTCGCACAACCCGCCGCGCGATGGCGGCTTCAAGTACAACCCGCCGAACGGTGGCCCGGCTGACACCGATGCCACGGGCTGGATCGCCGACCGCGCCAACGAGTTGATGGCCGCCTACAAGTCGATCGCGCGCACCCCGTACGAGCAGATCGCCGGCCAGGTGGCTCGTTTCGACTATCGGACGCCGTACTGCCATGAGCTCTCCCAGGTCATCAACATGGACCTGATCGCCCAGTCCGGCCTGCGCATCGGCGCGGATCCGATGGGTGGCGCCTCGGTGCAGTACTGGCAGTACATCGCCGAGAACCTGCTTGCGAACCTGACGGTGGTCAACCCGGTCGTCGACCCGACCTGGTACTTCATGACCCTCGACACCGACGGGAAGATCCGCATGGACTGCTCGTCCCCGAACGCGATGGCCTCCTTGGTCGCCAACCGCACCGCCTTCGACATCTCGACCGGCAATGACGCAGACTCCGACCGCCACGGCATCGTCACACCCGACGTCGGGCTGATGAACCCCAACCATTACCTTTCGGTCGCGATCCAGTACCTGTTCGGCAACCGACCAGGCTGGCCACACAGCGCGGCGATCGGCAAGACGCTGGTCTCAAGCTCGATGATCGACAACGTCGCCCAGTTGCTCGGACGGCAGCTGATCGAGGTCCCGGTCGGCTTCAAGTGGTTCGTCCCCGGCCTGATCTCCGGCGAGATGGGCTTCGGTGGCGAGGAGTCGGCAGGCGCGTCCTTCCTGGAACTGAACGGCAAGACGTGGAGCACCGACAAGGACGGCATCATCCTCGACCTGCTGGCCAGTGAAATCACTGCCGCCACCGGTATGACGCCGAGCCAGCATTACCAGAAGCTGGTCGACCAGTTCGGCACCTACCACTACGCCCGCATCGATTCGGACGCCAACCGCGAGCAGAAGGCCCGCCTGAAGGCGCTGGCGCCGCAGGACGTCACCGCCAAGCAGTTGGCCGGCGACCCGATCACCCACGTCTACTCGCACGCGCCGGGCAACGGGGCGGCGATCGGCGGCATCAAGGTGACCACTGACGCCGGCTGGTTCGCAGCACGCCCATCAGGCACCGAGGACAAGTACAAGATCTACGCCGAGAGCTACCGCAGCGCCGAGCACCTTGCCGAGATCCAGAGTTCCGCGAAGGAAGTCGTCGCCGAAGCCTTGGCCGGCTGACCGCCCGCTGATGCCACCACAAAGCAGTATGGGAGAATTGACACATGGATAATTCTGATCTGTTCGTCTGCATCGACCACGTCGCCTACGTCTGCCCGGACGCTGAAGAAGCCGTCAAGTACTACACGGAGGTGCTCGGCTGGCACGAGCTGCATCGTGAGATCAACGACGAGCAGGGCGTCTTCGAGATCATGGTGGCGCCAGCCGCCGAGCTGACCGAACACATGACCCAGGTCCAGCTGATCTCGCCGACTCGCGAGGACGCGACCACCGCCAAGTGGCTGGAGAAGAATCGCCCCGGCCTGCACCACATGGCGTGGCGCGTGGCCGACATCGATTCGGTCTCCGCGACGCTGCGTGAGCGGGGGTTGACCCTGCTCTACGAGCAGCCGCGGATCGGGACCGGGGGTTCGAAGATCAACTTCCTCCACCCGAAGTCGGGCAAGGGGGTGCTGATCGAGGTCGTGCAGCCGGGTAGCGGTCACTGACCAAGAAAAAGTTCTGATTGCGACGGGGCGTCCCACGGGGCGCCCCGTCGCATGTCGGGGGAGGTTCTTGCTAGCCTCGATTTGGACGTGAGGAGTCACCATATGACCAACAGCACCCCGGACGAGGAATACACCGAGGAGACCGGTCTCAACCTGTTCGATGACAGGGCCAGCGCCGCGGGCAGCTTCCCGCACGCCATGCTCGGCTATGACCGGCCGACCGTCGACAACTACGTCCGGGATATCGAGCAACAGGTCGCCACCTTGAAACAGTTGACCCGCCATCTGCGGTCAGAGCTGGCAAACGCACAAAGCGCACACGGTGACACCGACTTCACCCGTCTGGGGGCCCACGCAACCTCGCTGCTACGGGCGGCGGAGGCCCAGGCGGGTGAACTGATCAGCAAGGCGGCCGCCGAGGCCGAACGCATCAAGGAGGAAGGACGCCGGTTGGCGGCAGACCTGCGCGCGAACGCCCAGACCGAGGCAGACGACATCCGTGTCGAGACTCTGGCTAACCTGCGCACCATGCGCGAGAAGCTCGACGACGAAACCTCCCGGGTCCGCGAGGCCACCCAGAACGACTGCCGCGCCACCTTGGACGCTGCGCGTACGCAAGCATTCGCGATTGTTGAGGAAAGCCGCCACAACACTTTGCTGGCTGACGAGCAGTCGGCCGCCAAAGCGCGTCAGCTTGCCGAGGAGGCCGGCCGCGATGCCGAGCAGGTGAAGGCCACCGCGCGTGACGAGGCTGGCCAACTGCTCGACGATGCCCGAGCCGAGGCCGAGCAGGTGCGCAACGCGGCCACCGCCGAGGGCGAGAGGATCCGGAGCCAGGCCCACCAGGAGGCTCAGCTGCTGCTCGCGACCGCCAACAGCGAGGCTGCCACCGTCGCCGAGAAGGTCGCCGCCCTCTTGGCAGATGCGACCTCCCAGCATGACAACTCGCTGGTGGAGATCACCAAGGCCGGCGAGGAGGCCGGCCGGATCCGCTCCGAGGCCATCGAGGCGGCCGAGCAGTTGCGCGCCCAGGCCGCGCAGGAGGCGGAGGCGCAGGTCGCGACGTCCCACCGGCAGGCCGCCATGATGAAGGACCGCGTCGAGGAACAGTTCGCCTGGCGAAAGGAACAGCTGGAACGTGAGGTGTCGGTGCTGTTGCAGCGCAAGGACGCAATCATCGCCCAGATGGGGAATCTGAAGCAGCTCGCGGACGATGCCGCCATCGACTTTCCCCATGCCGACCCCTTCGAGAAGTCCGGAAAGGCGGCTACCGACCGCTCAGATGCGAGTCCTTCCCAGGCATCCAACGAGCAGTGGTTGGCGTCCCTGCACATCCCGGCGACGGCCGGCAGCGCCGATGAGCCGACCACCGTGCTGCAAGACACCCGTGCGGTGCCCGCCGACGCCGAGCCAACCGCGGTGATCGCGTCCGATCCTCCCACCAAGATCATCGATCGGGTCGAGGACGACTGAGGATCGCCGATCGGCCGGATCAGAACAACCGATCCTCGGCGTTGTCCAGGCCACGCAACGCGTCGTAGTCGACCACCAGGCAGCCGATGCCTCGATCGGTGGCCAGCGTTCGGGCCTGCGGCTTGATCAGCTGGGCTGCGAAGACTCCGCGAACCGAGCCCAGCAACGGGTCACGGTTCATCAGCTCGAGGTAGCGGGTCAGCTGCTCGACACCGTCGATCTCACCACGTCGCTTCACCTCGACTGCGACGTAGCCGCCCAGCTCATCGCGGCACAACAGGTCGACCGGGCCTATGGCGGTCATGTATTCGCGCTGCACCACGCTCCAGCCGTCCCCGAAAGTTGCCGGGTTCTCAGCCAGCAGCGCCTGCAGGTGCGCCTCCACCCCGTCCTTCTGCAACCCGGGGTCGGCGCCCAGGTCGACTGTGTGATCGATCTCGATGGCGCCCAGGCTGATCTGCAAGGTGTCGCCGTTGCGGCCCCGGACCATCCAGATCTGGGTTATCCGGCCATCGACGTCGACCGTGGTGGCGTCCAAGGACGCCTCATCGGCAGCCAGCACGGTCAGGGTGCAGGGCGGGCTCATCCAATTGAGCGGCTTGTAGGCGCGGTCATCGGCGTGCACCGAGACCGAGCCGTCCGCCTTGACCATGATCAGCCGCCTGGCCATCGGCAGGTGAGCCGTCAACCGGCCGCCATAATCAACCTGACACTCCGCGATCACCACACGCACGGCGTCCAACCTACCTGAACGTCTGGGTAATGTGGGGTGGTGGCTCGTCGACCTAGCAAGCACACCCGGCCGCCCCGTCCACTGCGCGTCGTGCAACAGGCATCCACCGTGGAGAAGTCGGATGGACGCTGGATCATGCGCCAGGTGCGGGCGGAGAACGCCGCCAAGGCTTATCTGTGCCCCGAATGCCACAGCACGATTCCCGCGGGCGTCCCGCATGTGGTGGCGTGGCCTCACACCCCACCGATCGGCGCCACCAGCGGGCTGGACTATCGACGGCACTTCCACGACAGCTGTTGGCAACGGAGGAGATGAGATGACGGGTTTGCATGTGCTGGAGGTGGGCCAAGGACCCGAACGCCTGGTCTTCCTGCACGGGCTGTTCGGGCAAGGCAAGAACTTCGGTACGGTGGCGAAGCTGCTGGGCGAAGATGCGATGAGCGTCCTGGTCGACCTGCCGAACCATGGCCGTTCACCTTGGACGGACTACTTCGACTACCACCTGTTCGCCGATCTCCTGGCCGGCGAGTTGGTCGAGCGAGGCGCCGGACGCGAGCCGGTCACCCTTGTCGGACACTCCATGGGGGGCAAGGTGGCTATGCAGCTGACATTGAGCCATCCTCGGCTGGTCGACAGACTGGTGGTCATCGACATGTCACCGGTTGATCGGGGTGACCCATCTGAGTTCCAGCACTACGCAGACGCCATGTCCGGGCTCGACCTGTCGGTGATCGGCTCCCGAGCCCAGGCGGACGCGGCACTCAGCGTGGCCGTGCCCAACCAGCGGATCCGCTCGTTCCTGCTGCAAAACTTGCACCGCAGCGACAGTTCGCAGGGCTGGCGCTGGCTGCCCAACCTGAAGTTGCTGGGCGCTTCGATGGGCCTGATGTCCGGCTGGCCGGACCAGCAGGGACGCAGCTGGGACGGCCCGGTGCTCTGGCTAGCCGGCGGCCGGTCCGAGTTCATCGGTGAACGGCATCGCCCAGCCATGGCTGCGCTGTTCCCCAACGTCGAGCTCGAAGTCGTGCCGGACGCCGGGCACTGGGTGCACGCCGAACAGCCGCAGGCAGTCGCCGAAGCGATCCGCCGCTTCATCACCCGAGACTGACGGTCTCGATCCGCGCCGGGCTGATCGGGTGGGGGGAATTGTCCCTCGAAACGCCCTTCGCCGCGATGCTGGTCACTACCTCGAGGGACGCCTCGTCGATGCTGCCGAAGATGGTGTACTCGGGCGGCAGCTGAGTGTCGGCCCACACGAGGAAGAACTGTGAACCGTTGGTGTCGGGTCCGCTATTGGCCATCGCTACTACGCCCTTGGCGTACTGCTCCGAGCCGGTGAGTTCGTCGGCGAAGCGGTAGCCGGGGCCACCGCTTCCGGTTCCGCTCGGATCACCGCACTGCAGGATGTAGATCCCCTGGTCGACCAGCCGATGGCAGGTGGTGTCGTCGAAGAACCCCTGCTTGGCCAGCGACTCGAACGAGTTGACGGTGCACGGCGCCTGAGCCCGATTCAGTGTGATCGCGACCGTGCCTTCGGTCATGTTCAGCGTGACGGTCGACGTGCCGGTGGCCGGGACGTCGAACATCGGCGGCGGGTCGGCCGGCCTTGCCGACTGACCATATGCCGTGTAGCTGCAATTCGCCATTCCCTCGGCGGCCGGGGGCGCCGTGACAGCGGTGGTTGCGGTGGCTTGGCTGGACCGGTCACTGTGAGCGGTCGGCGATGCGACGGCTGGTTCGGGGTCAGCCGGCTGGTTGGCGCAGGCGGTCGCCACCGCGAGGAGCCCGACCGCTGCCACTATCCTGCCCACGCGTCCGCTGAGGTCCATCGTCCAGTCCTTTCGCTGCATCGCCCGGGTAGGCTTCCGACATGGTCCACCTCACACGTATCTATACACGCACCGGCGATGCAGGCCAGACCCGGCTCACCGACAACTCCGTGACATCGAAGACCGACCCCCGGGTCGGCGCCTACGGACACGTCGACGAGCTGAATTCTGCCATCGGCCTGCTGCTGGCCCAGTATCAGGTGGACGCTGACGTGCGCGCCGCGCTTGAGCTGATCCAGAACGAATTGTTCGATGTGGGCGCCGACCTGTCCAATCCGGTGGTTTCGGAGCCGAAGTACGAACCGCTGCGAATCATCGCGTCCAGTGTCGACCGCTTGGAACAGTGGTGCGACCGGTTCGGGGAGGATCTGCCTGCGCTGAACTCGTTCATCCTGTCCGGCGGCTCACCCACCTCGGCCTACTTCCATGTCCTTCGCACCATGACGCGGCGCGCCGAACGAGCCGCTTGGGCTGCAGCCGAACGGTACGGACTGGAAGATGACCCGGCCAAGGCTGGCGGCGGGGTGAATCTGCTGGCCTTGCGCTACCTCAACCGGCTGAGCGACCTCTTCTTCATCTTCGCCAGGCACGCCAACGCAACCGCTGGGGTGGCCGAGGTGTTGTGGGTCCCCGGCGGCGAGCGGAACCCGGACGCGCCACGCCGCTGACGACGGCTCCGGGCAGGTCGGCGATCACGGCACCCGGTACGTCCAGGCCGGAGTCGAGAACTTGGTGCGCACGAGTTCTGCTGCCCGGGCGAGCTCGTCGTCGGTGTAATCGGATGCCATGGACTTGTAGCGTCCTTGGAAGTATTCGAGGAAGCTGGCCATGATCGCATCGCGGCTCATGCCTGTTTGGGAGCGCATCGGGTCGACCCGCTTGTTGGCGCTCTTGGTGCCCTTGTCCGACAGCTTCTCTCGGCCGATCCGAAGCACCTCGAGCATCTTGTCGGCGTCGATGTCGTAGGCGCTGGTGACGTGGTGCAGGATGGTGCCGTCGGTGAACCTGCGCTGCGCGGCGCCACCGATCTTGCCCTTGTCGGAGGCGATGTCGTTGAGAGGCACGTAACGGGCGTCGACACCCACCTCGCCGAGCGCACCGAGCACCCAGTCGTCCAAGAACGCGTACGACTGTTCGAAGCTCAGACCCTCAACCAGCGCTCCGGGCACCACCAGCGAGTAGGTGATGCAGTTGCCCGGCTCCATGAACATCGCTCCGCCACCCGAGATGCGGCGTACCACCTGGATGCCATGAGCGTCGGCGCCCGCTTGGTCGATCTCGTTGCGGTAGGACTGGAATGAGCCGATCACCACCAGCGGGGAATCCCAATCCCAGAACCGGAAGGTGGGGTTGCGACGGCCTGCCCCGACGTCCTCGCTGATCACCTGGTCGAGGGCCACATGCATCGCTGGTTCCATCGTCCGGGCAGGAATCACGTCGAAGGTGAGGTCCTCCCAGCGAACGGCGTGTCCCAATGCACGGCGCACAGCAATGCCGACGGCCTCGGGGGTGAAGCCGATCAGCGCGACCTGGTCGTCCAAGGCAGCCTCGATGGCGCCGGCCAGCGCCTTGGCGCTCGAATCGGCCGGCATACCGTTCAGGGCCGCGTCGATATCTTCCAAGGCGCTATCTGGCTCGAGGAAGAAGTCCCCCGAGACGTGCGCGTGTGCCAAGCGTCCGTCCAACACTTCGATGTCGACTGCGACCAGCTTTCCGCCCCGCACCTTGTATTCGCCACGCAATTGCGGCTCCTTTCACCTGTCCAGCCCTCGACGGTACCCGATGCGCCCCGGTGGGGCGGACTCCAACCAGCTCACCAGCCCGGTGGCGGACCCCTCATTCAGCGCAAGTTCCCAGCGGCTGGGGGTTGCCTCCCTGACGCGCAGCATCAGGACCTTCGCGACCGCGTAGCCGAGCTGCGACTCGGTGACATCGGAGTCGCGCATGCCGGCCAGTTCGGTTCGGTCGCGCACGAAGACCATGCTTGGACGCGGCCACGGATGCCAGATCAGATACCACTCCAAGTACTGGCCCGAGTAGCGGGCCAGCCCAGGTCGCCATCTCTTGGCCCCCTCAGCGCGCAACGAACAATCGAACAGGCCACCGAGGAGAGTCAACCAAGCGCGCCTGACGAGCAGCGTCACCAGGTAGAAGAGTCCGACGACCAGCACGATGGTAACAAGCTCGTTGAGCCATGTGGGCGGACTCATGAATGGCAGGTTATCGCAATGATCAACTTCCGGTGGGACGACCACTCAACTGGGTCTGCTTCTCTCCGGCACGGACCTGCGCCAGGAGTCGGCGATAGGTGCGCACTTCCGAATCGTCGGCCTTGGCGAGTTGTACCCGGTCGTGCATGGCGGCCAATTGGATCCGCGCGTCGTCCAGCGAGATCTCTTCGGCGAGTTCGCCGAACGCGGACAGCACCGAGACGTGGTTGTCGAAGACCGAGATGAACCCGGAGTCGACGGCGATGATGTGTCGCGCACCGTCGTCGGTCACGATCTCGGCGCCGTGTGGCACCAAGGCCGCCATGAACGGTTCATGCCCGGACCAGATTCCGATGTCACCCTCCGTGGTGCGCACCAGCACGCTGACCACTTCGCCCTGCCAGACCAGACCTTCGGTGGCAACGAACTTCACACTCAGGGGTTTGTCCCTGGCGGCCATTTCAGGCGCCCTTCTTGATGCGATCCCACTGCTTCATGACATCATCCATGCCGCCGACGTTGAAGAATGCCTGCTCTGGGATCTCGTCGCATTCGCCGTCACAGATCATCTTGAAGCTGGAGACCGTCTCGGCAACCGGCACCGTAGAACCGACGACGCCGGTGAACTTCTCGGCGACGTAGAAGTTCTGGCTGAGGAACTGCTGGATGCGGCGGGCCCGGTTGACCAAGATCTTGTCCTCCTCGCTCAACTCGTCGATGCCGAGGATGGCGATGATGTCTTGCAGTTCCTTGTTGCGCTGCAGGATCTGCTTCACCCGGGTCGCCACGTCGTAGTGCTGTTGCCCGATGTACTGCGCATCCAGGATGCGGCTGGTCGAACTCAACGGATCGACAGCCGGGTAGATGCCACGCGACGCGATGGCCCGCGAGAGTTCGGTCGTCGCGTCCAAGTGCGCGAACGTGGTGGCCGGTGCTGGGTCGGTGTAGTCGTCGGCCGGGACGTAGATGGCCTGCATCGAGGTGATGGAGTGACCGCGGGTCGAGGTGATGCGCTCCTGCAACTGGCCCATCTCGTCGGCCAAGTTGGGCTGGTAGCCCACTGCGGACGGCATCCGGCCCAGCAGCGTCGAGACCTCCGAGCCGGCCTGAGTGAACCGGAAGATGTTGTCGATGAACAGCAGCACGTCCTGGTTCTCGACGTCGC
>CALMKG010000470.1 GCA_937867175.1 uncultured Propionibacterium sp.
CTGGTCACGGGGGGCACCTCCGGCATCGGGTACGCCTTCGCGTCCGAACTCGCCGGCCGGGGCTACGACCTCGTCCTGGTGGCGCGGGATCCGGATCGGCTGGCCCGTGCGGCGACCGATCTGACCAACCGTTTCGGTTGCCGGGTCGAAACCCAGCGTGCCGATCTCGCGGTCCGCGCCGACCTCGAGCCGGTCATCGCGAGATTGCTCGACCAGCGCCGGCCGGTCGAGCTGCTGGTCAACAACGCCGGCTTCGGCCTGAACGCCTCCCTGCTCGACCCCGACGTCGCCAGCCAAGATGAAGCGATGGCCGTCATGTGCACCGCGGTCTTGATCCTGTCCGGCGCCGCGGGACGGGCCATGAAGGCCCGCGGTCGGGGTGCCATCATCAACGTGTCCTCCGTGTCAGCTTGGATCTACGAGGGCAACTACTCGGCCGTCAAGCGCTGGGTACTCAGCTTCACCCAGGCTTTGGCGCTGGAGCTGGCCGGCACGGGCGTGCAAGCCACCGTTGTCTGCCCAAGTTGGGTCAAGACCGACTTGCACGAACGGGCGGGCGTCGCGCGTCCCAAGTTGCCGGCCTGGGTTTGGGTGGCGGCGGAAGACGTCGCGAGCACCGCACTGGACGCGGCAGCCAAAGGTAGAGTTGTGGCGATTCCGTCGCGCCGTTGGCGGTTCGCGGTCTGGGGGCTGCAGCACCTGCCGGATGGCTTGGCACGCCATGTGTCCCGCGAGATCAGCAAGTCGAGGAGCAAGATCTGATGGCCGAACTGGGGGGCAACCGCAAGCGTTTCACGTCGCCACTGAACACGATCGCCACCACCGGCGCGCAACAACTGCTGCTGAAACCGGTGGTGTGGAGCCAGCTGACGGTGCACGTGCACGGCGAACAGAACCTTGAGGGCGTCGAAGAGCCGTTCATAGTCATCGCCAACCACTCCTCCCACTTCGACGGGCCACTGATCATGTCGGCCTTGCCGAGGCGGCTGAGCAAGAACTTGGCCACCGGGGCGGCCGCCGATACCTTCTTCACCAAGTGGCAGAACGCCGCGTTGATCCAGCTGTTCATGAACGGCTTCCCGGTGAATCGGGCGGGCACCCGAAGCCACCGCGGAATGGCCAAGCAGTTGCTCAGCGAAGGGGTGCCGATCTTCCTCTTTCCGGAGGGCACCAGGTCACGTACCGGCGGCATGGGCCCCTTCACCCCCGGCGTCGCTGCGCTGGCGATCTCGTTCAACTGCCAGGTGGTGCCCAGCGCGATCGTCGGCGCCTTCGCTGCCTGGCCCGCCAAGGAGCCCCGCTGGCGCCCCGGACGACCGCCGGTGCACATCGTCTTCGGCTTGCCGATGCGTCCTCGTCCGGGCGAGATCGCCCACCAGTTCAACGAACGGCTGCGACGCAAGGTGATCGAACTGCACGACTCGACCGCACACGCCTACGGCATGCCCACCCAGGCCGAGATGGCACACCGGGCAGCCCTGGAGAAGTCCACCCGCCGCAGTCGGGAGGCAGCCCAGCCCGACAAGCCCGGCACCGAGTCAGGCGGCAGCACCCAAACCCCAGCGGACGCCACACCACCCACGCCGGCAACCGAGTCCCCAACGCCCGATCCCGATACCAGGCGGTAGGCTCGGCAGATGAGCAGCGGACATGGCCTCGATGTGGCGGCGGTGGTCGTTACCTTCAACCGGCTGGCGCTGCTGCAGCGCCTGGTTTCGCGACTACGCACGCTGGAGGCGGTGGACGCCATCCTGGTCGTCGACAACGCGTCCAGCGACGGCACCGGCGAGTGGTTGGCAGAGCTGACTAAGGAAGAACCGCGCGTATTGTGCCGAACGCTGCCCACGAACTTGGGCGGCGCCGGCGGCTTCCAGACCGGCCTGCAGTGGTCACACGACTTGGGCGCCAACTTGGCCTGGCTGATGGACGACGACGGCCTGCCAACACCCGACTGTCTCGACATCTTGCTGCGACACCGGGGCGAGTTCGACTTCTGGGGTCCGGCGGTGCTCACCGAGCAGCGTCCCGATGAGCTCTGCTTCCCGATCCGGCTGCCTGGCACCGCGACCGTCACCCGTACCCTGGCCGAACTTGAGGCGGTCAGCGTCGCCGGCATCGTGCCCGATGTGGTCATCCCGTTCAACGGCGTCTTGGTGACCCGCGAACTGGTCGACCGGATCGGCACCGTCCGCGCCGAGTTCTTCATCTGGGGTGACGACGTCGAATACCTGTGGCGAGCCCGGGACGCCGGGGCACGGGTGGCGACGGTGGTGGACGCGCACTTCCATCACCCGGCGACCGACGACCTCGGCACGCCGATGCTCTTCGGCCGGACGACCTACAACCACTCGCCGAGTGACCTGAAGCACTACTGCATGGCCCGCAACAACACTGTCAACCTGTTGGCCCACCGGGGCCCGCTGCACGCCGCCGCGTTCTGGGCGAAGACGGCTTGGTTCTACAGCTTCGTCCGCCCCAACCCCAAGCGTCTGCTGCTCTCGGCGCAGGCGATCACCGCTGGGCTGCGGGGCGACTTCTCCGGGCACCGACGCTTCCTGCCCAAGGCGCCCGCCGGCCAGCCGACTGAATCGCCACGCCGCGCCGCCCCCCAGGACGAAACCGTCGCCGTCGTGGTGGTCACCTACAAGCGTCCCGAGTTGCTTGACCGGCTACTGGATTCGCTGGCCGCCCAGACCAGGGCCGTCGACGCGATCTACGTCGTCGACAACGCCTCCGACCCTGAGACGGCTGCGGTGTTGGACGCGCACGCCGGCCTGCCGCTGGTCGTGGACCACACCGGCGAGAATCTCGGCGGCGCCGGCGGCTTCCACCGCGGCCTGAAGGCCGCCTACCTGGCCGGCTACGACCGGATCTGGCTGATGGACGACGACGTACGTCCGGCCCCGTGGGCGTTGCAGGCGCTGCTCGCCGATGGCGGGCCGGCGCTCGCCTGCGTCCGGGAGGACCGCCACGGGCGGCTGGTCGAGAAGGCCGCGATCCGGTTCGACCTGACCAACCCGCTGCAGATCAGGCCGAAGACGGCCACGGTCGACAGCGTCTACCCCGACCGGGCCGCCATGCCAGCGCGGGTAGAGATCGAGAACGCCGCCTTCGAGGGCTTCATGGTGCACCGCAAGGTCGTCGACCAGATCGGCTACCCCGACCCGAGCTACTTCATCTTCTACGACGACTGCGACTACGTGATCCGGGCCCGCCGGGCCGGTTTCAAGGCCTTCGC
>CALMKG010000471.1 GCA_937867175.1 uncultured Propionibacterium sp.
AGCACGCCGCCCTCTCAAGGCGGTAGCGCCGGTTCGAATCCGGTCGGGGGTACCAAACGCACGGGGTTCAAACCCTCTGCCGAAGAAGAAGATTCGGCGGGGGTGCGAGCCCCGTGCGTGTTCTTTGCCCAGGTGAGGGCGTTGGCGTGAACTGCTGGGTCGAGCAGAGTCTCGAACGGCTCCGCCAGGGCGGGCCGGATTGAGTCCTCATCCACGTAGATCTTCTCGAAGAAGGCTTGGTTGCACATGCGGCGGGTCACGTCGTCGCACCGGGCGTACAGACCGGCGATGTCGTCGAGCACCTCTAGGGACTTGTCTAGGGTGTCGGTGATGGCGGCATACTCGCTGTGGTTTTGTTCGAGTCGGCTGGATATCTGGTCCAACTCAGCGACAAGCCGGGCCTGCTCCTTCTTCATGAGGTTCATCGGGATCGCGTCAGCGTGGTAGGCGCGGAGGAGCCGAAGCTGCTCGGCCTCTAGCTCGTCCCGGTTCGTGGTGAGCCGTGACAGCTCTTCGGTCTCAGCGGCCATCATGCGGTCGAACTCGAAGCGGAGCATCCCCGACAGCGCATCACGGTGAGTTGGTGTGAGGCCGACGCGGGTGTAGTAGTCCTCGATGAGTTTCTCGACCATCTCGATCAGCACGGCCTGACGTGTGCAGGACGTCCTCTTGGCGTGCCGCCCCGCGCAGACGAAGTAGGGGTAGACGCTCCCGTGCCGGTTCTTGGCATTGGAGATGATGAGCCGTGATCCGCACTGGCCGCAGTAGACGCTGCCCTTCAGGTAGTGGTTGTGAACCTGGGTAGCGTCTGCGGCCGACTTGTGCGCCGCCATGACTGACTGGACTTGGTACCAGACCTCGGGCGGAACGAGGGCTTCATGTTGGCCTCGGTAGAGCACTCCCTTGTAGACGATGTCGCCCTTGTAGTACGGGTTCGTGAGCATCCGGTGGACGGAGGAGACGACCAAGGGGCCGGAGTGTCGGCGAGGTGTCGGCACCGAGACGAGGCCCCGGTCTTTGAGTTCGTCAGTGATCTGACTGACGGTCCAGTCGCCAGAGGCGTACGCCTTGAACGCCCACTCGACCAGCGGTGCCCGATCGCCGTCAACCGTCACGCCGCGAACCTCGCGCCCCACGTCGTCACGGAAGATCGTGTTGAGGTAGCCGATTGGCGCCTTCCCCACGGTTCCGCCGTTCGCCGCCTTCTGGCTCATGCCCTTGACGACCTCGGTGGCGAGGTTGCGGGAGTAGAACTCGGCGATGCTGGACATGATGCCGTGTAGCAGCATTCCCGAGGGTGTCTCGTCGATGTTCTCGGTCGCAGAGACGAGCATGACGCCTGCGTCGCGCAGTGCGAGATGGATCGTCACGTCGTCGGCTCGGTTGCGGGCGAGTCGGTCGACCTTGTGGACGATGCAGTAGGCGACCTTGTGAGTCTGGACGTACTCGATCATCCGCATGAGGTCGGGGCGGTCGGCGGTGCGTGCGGACTCGCCTGCGTCGATGAACTCCTCGACGATGGTGGCCCCGAGCGACTCGGCCTTGCGGTGGTTGGCGTCGCGCTGAGCGGGAATGGAGAATCCTTCGTCGGTTCCGCCCTTCTCGGCTTGCTCCTTGGTGGAGACGCGGAGGTAGGTGACGGCGAGTGCTGTGCCCACGGGCGGGCTCGAAGGTTCGTGGGTGTTGCCGACGACTGTGGTGGTGCTTTGATACATGGCGCTTCCTCACTGGTGAGCAATGCCTCGCCTGGTCAGCGACCAGAAGGGGTGTCGATCGTGAGGAGAGCCCCCATGTCGGGGGCTGTAGGGCGCCGGGCGGACGATTCGCCGCCGGGATCACTTCGCTCTGCCGTGTCGGCAGGGCTTCTAGGGCCACGACGCCCCACACGGGGCGAGATTGGTCTTGCAACTTGATTGTAGCGGCGGCCCCCGACATGGCCGGCTCAGGAAGCCGCGCGGATCGGCTGGAGTGTCGGCGGCTTGATCCGCGCTCGTACGTCGACGCGGGTGCGCCCCGCATCCTCCAGGGCCAGGCGGATCATCAGCTCGGCGATCCGTCGAAGGTCAGGCTCATCGCGGTGAACTGCCCTGACCGTAAGCTTGCGCTCCCTGCGGCTGGCCGTGTGTTCAGGTTCCTCAGACATCTCGTGTCACCTCTCAAGTCGGCGGGTCACTTTGTAGGTGTGCCTGTTCGCCCAGTCAAAGGCTCGGTGGCTCGTTGGTCGGTCGGCTCTGGTGGGGACTCGGCGGGAAGCGGCGGTCGTTCTCACGGTCGGTGCTGGTTCGCGGGAGGACCCGCTTGACCGGGGGGATGTGGTCGCGGAGCGTCTGGACGGTCACCGGCGCCGGGGCTTGGGGCGGTGTCGCGGGTGTCTCGCGGTTCTCCTCTTGCATGGCGGCCAGGGCGGTCTCGACAGTGGCGAGTTGCTTCTCGGCTTGGTCGAGTGCTTCGCCGTGCTTGAAGGGCTGGCCGATGCGTTGGGCGGCTTCGGTCTGGGAGCGCTTGGCCTTGTCGAGGTCTTCGTGGACGTGGGTGAGCAGTGTGGGGATGGCTGAGACGCGGTTCTCGATGCGTTGGACGAGGCCGACTCCGCCGGCGAGGAACTCGCGTTGGGTGAGGGTGAAGGAGGAGCGCGGGATGCCGACGAGGCTCGTGGTGACGTTGAGGATGCCCATGCCGGGGCTGGTTCTGACTTCGATGTCGAACCCGCTGATGTTGCCGATGACGCCGTACTCCTGTCCTCGGTAGGTGGGCAGCCATTGGAGTCGGTTGGCCTGCATCCAGCGTTCGAGTGCCCCGGCGGCGTCGGCGCGGGAGGTGTAGTTGCGGCCGTCGAGGGTGATGCGGAACCGGTCGCCGCTGGTGTCGGTGACCAGCGGCACGGCTGCTTCAAGGGCCGTGATGTGCTCGGTGAAACGCGCGATCTCTTCGTCGGCACGTCGTTCGGTATGGGTGAGCATGTTCTGGTTGCGCTCGTGGGCGCGTTGCAGCCGCCGCAGCCGGGCGACCTCGCTGGTCAGGGTCGAGTGCTCCAGCAGGAGCGGGTTGCCGGAACTGAGTGCCTTGGCTTCGGCGGCGGAGAGGGCACCGGGGTCGATCTCGTCGATCTCTCGGGAGTCGATCCGCCCGCGCATGACTTGGGCGATGAAGGTGGCTTTGCGTTCGATGGTCTGCCACATGAAGGCGTCGAAGGATCGTTCGGTGACGAACCGGACGATCGCGATCTCCTCGTTCTGGTTGCCTTGCCGCAGGATGCGTCCGTCGCGTTGGGCGAGGTCGGCGGGCCGCCAGGGGCAGTCCATGTGCCACAGCGCGACTGCGCGGGCTTGGACGTTGGTCCCGACTCCCATCTTCTCGGTCGAGCCGATGAGCACCGAGATGTGTCCGGCGCGGGCTTGGGCGAACAGGCGGGCCTTCTCGGAGTCGTTGCTGGCCTCGTGCATGAACCGGATGCGGTCACCGGGCACCCCGCGCTCGTTGAGTTGCAGCGCGATCTCGTCGTAGGCGTTCCACCTGTCGGGGTTGGGCGTGCCGATGTCGCAGAACACCAACTGGAGCGCCCCTTTGATCGGCGAGGGCTGGCCGGTGACCGGGTCGAGGTACTCGTTGTCGCGGGTGCGTTCCCACACGGCGGCGATCGCGTCGGCGGCGACGTCGACCTTGGTGGGACCGGACGGGCGTTCGGGCAGCACCATGCGAATGTCCAGCGCGGCTTTACGGCCGTCAGTGGAAATCGTGAGCATGTTGTCTTCCTCGGGACGCACCGCCTTGTTCGCCACGGCCTCGGCCCGTTCGCCGAGCAGTTCCACGAACCGCTCGAGTTCAGCGGTCGGCTCCACAGGCACCGTCTTAGCGCCGCGCTGGCCGTCGTCGCGCTCCGCGAGGGCCGGGATAGGCAGGTCGAGGTCGGCGGCGGTTTTGACGTCGGCGAAGACCGACCACATCCTCAGCATCTCGGGGACGTTCTGGAACTTGGCGAACCGCGTCTTGAGCCGGAACGCACCGGTGGGTGACATCTCCATCTGGGTGACGGTCTGCCCAAAGGTCGCAGCCCAGGCGTCGAAGGAGCCGATGCCGGCGGCGTCGAGCAGGTCGGGACGTAGGTAGCGCTGCATTACGAACGCCTCGGTGACGCTGTTGGCGATCGGGGTCGCGGTCGCGCCGGTGACCACCCGGGAGTGGCCAGTGGCGCGCAGGTACTCCAGCTTCATGTGCAGGTCGGCGGCGCGGGCCGAGCCGTCGATGGCGGCATCGCGGATGTTGGAGTCGGTGGCGAGGTTCTTGTAGAGGTGCAGCTCGTCGACGCAGAGGTAGTCGATGCCGGTGTCCTCGAAGCACACGCCGTCGTCACGGCTGGTGTCGATGCGGGACTCGATCTTGCTCTCGGTCTGGAGCAGCTTGCGCTGGATGCGCTTGACCGTCATCGTCTGCCCGGCCTCGGCGTTGTCCAGCACCGAACGAAGTTGGTCGACCTGGGCACGCACGTAGTCGTCTTGGGTGGCCTGACGGAGCGGGATCTTGGCGAACGCTGTTTGGGTCAGAATGATGCCGTCCCAATCGTTGGCCGCTGCCTTGGCGACGAACTCGCGGCGCTTCTCCGCCGACACGTCAGAGGACGATGCGGCCAGCACGCGGGCTTGGGGGTAGATCTGCAACCACTCGCGGGAGAACTGCTCCAGCATGTGATTGGGGACCACGATGACGGGCTTGTTCACCAGCCTCATGCGCCGCATCTCCGAGATCCCGATGATCATCTCGGCGGTCTTGCCAGCACCGACTTCGTGGAACAGCCCGGCCGAGGGTTCGGCGATCATCCGGGCCACGGCGGCGCGCTGATGTTGGCGCGGAGTGAACCCCTCGGCCACGCCCGGCAGGGTCAGGTAGTTCCCGGCGTCGGTGTAGTCGCGCAGCACGATGGAGTTGAACCGCCGGTTGTATTCCTCGACCAGCCCGCGTGCGCGTTCGGGCTCCTCCCAGACCCACTCGGCAAACCGCTCGGAGAGCGCGTCGGCCTTCTCCTGCGCGGCGGTGGTCTCGACCGGGTTCAGGACACGGCGCTTGCGTCCGTCGATGTCCTCGAACTCGTCGTGGACCAGCACGGCTCGTTGCTCCATGACCGCTTGGGCGATGTCAGGAGCGGGACGTCGGACGGTGCCCCACTCGCTCGTCGACAGCAGCCCGCCGCGTCCGCCCCGGACCTCCCACATGCCCGGCAGCGGGTTCTCCACCTTCACGTCCTCGACCCGCAGCAACTCGTTGAGGAACGCCTGGTGGACCTCTGCGCTGATCCACACCGCGCCGAGCTTCGCGGTGATCTCGTCGGCGCCCAGGGTGGGTGGCATCACCGCCTCCAGGGCCTGAACGTTGACCTCGAAGTCCGGCTGCTCTTTGGCCGCCGCACGGGCTTGGTCGAGCTTGGTTCGCACGTCGCCCGACAGGTACTCCGGGGCGTGGATCAGTGCCTTGGTGTCGGGGTCGGTGAAGACCAGCCCGGCCAGTGCCTCACGGGCCTCGTCTTCGTTCAGTCCGAGGAGGTCGGAGATCATCGGCAGGTCGACACCGCCGGTCTTGTCGAGGCTGACCGCGATGGCATCTGCTGGGGTGTCGACCCCTTGGACCTCGGGGCGCGGTGCGACGACACGGCGACTCATGATCGCAGCGGGGGTGGCGACCTGTTCCACGTCGTCGAACTGCTCCAGCGCCAGCACCAAGGCACCGAATGGGTCGGTGCGCAACAACCTGATCGCCGGGGGCACGATGCGCGCGTAGGTGTCCTCACCGTTCTCATCCATCCGGCCAGTGCGTCGCAGTGTGTACCGGTTGATGGGTCCCCACCGACCGACGTACTTGCGGTAGTCGCGGCTCAGCGTTGCGCGGGCGGCGGTGATCTCCTCGGTGTCCTCAGCGGACGCGCCTTCCAGCGTCAGCAGGTGGGAGGCTTGGTCACGCAGTTCCAGCAGGGCACGCAGTTCACTGGCGGCGTTCTTGGGCACCTTGACCGGCTCCAACAACCCATCGGCCACGGTGGCGAAGGTGCCGTCGGGTTGAGCGACGAGGCTGCCTGCCCATAGGTCTTCGGCGGCAACGGCACCACCGAACGGGAGGCCGATCCCCACCGTTCTGGTTACGGGTTCGGGGGCCGTCATGGTCAGGTCGTTGCGGCGAGCGGTGAAGGTGATCTGGTCGAGGGCTTGGGCGAGGTCGTCCTCCAGGCCGTCGAGGTTCCCGGTGACGCGGAGCATCGGGACGCCGTAGGTGCCGGTCCCGGTGCTGACTTCGCCGAGCATGTGGTCGGGATGGGTGTCGAAGTAGGTGTTGATCTTGATCTCGTCGCCGCCGATCTGAACCGGGACCACGTTGTCCCAGTCCGGGGCGCGGGTCGGCTCGCCGGGCAGTCGGCGACGGAACACCAGCAGGTCGGTCAGCACCGTTGTCCCGGCAGCGCGCTGGAACGCGCCATTCGGCAGCCTGACCGCGCCGAGCAGGTCGGCCATCTCGGCCATCGCACGGCGGGCACCGGGGTTCTGGGAGTCCATCGTGTAGTGGCTGGTCAGCACCGCGAACAGGCCGCCGGGACGAGTCAAGGCGAGCGACTTGATGATGAAGTGGTTGTGCATGGAATGCCGCCCGGCACCGTGGCCGGGGTTGTGGACCGGGTCGTGGAGTTTCACGTCCGAGAACGGGACGTTGCCGATGGCTGCGTCGAATGTGCCGGTGCGGATGCGGGTGTCGGCGAACGACTCGGTGCGCACCTCGGCGTTCGGGTAGAGCGCCCGGCTGATCGCGGCGGTCAGCGGGTCCAGCTCGACCCC
>CALMKG010000472.1 GCA_937867175.1 uncultured Propionibacterium sp.
GATTGAGTAGTGCTTGCTCCCAACTCGTTGGCGTGCTCAACTAATGACGCGTGTCTTGGGATCATCGCCTCCGAGGCTTTGGCCAGCATCGACGCATCGGTGTTGGAGTCGCCCGCGGCGAGGAAGCCATTGAGGTTCAGTTCGTCGGCGATACGTTGGGCAGCCCTGCCTTTACTGAGACCTCTGGGCAAGAGGTAGACCTTCCTCCCTTGATTTGAGACTTGCCACTCGAGTCCAGCCGCGTAGTCAGCAAGCTCGGCTGCCCAGCTAGGAGGAACCTTGTCGGTGTCGACGACGGCGTAGCAGAACAAGCCCTCGACGGTGCGAAGGTTGACGGAGAATCGTGGATCAGCGACTGATTGCAGGTGGGCGAAGACGACATCGAGTGGCGTTGACCCGACGAGCCACGAGGCCGTCTCCTTGCGGTAGTCCTCGTCTAGTCCGTCGTCGCGCAGCAGGAGACCGCCGTTGGCGACTAGTGCCAACCGGGGCGGTGGACCGGGGAAGCGGACCCGACGATACTGCTCCACGCTTCGGGTCGTGACTGGCACGAGAGCCTCGGCTTCCAACAGTCGGCCAATGCCCCTCGCAGCGACTTCGGTGACGAAAGAGATGGGCTGACCTTGGTACGTTTCGACGCAGACCAGCGCGAGTTCGTCACGGTCTGGCGTCCGGGGGCCAAGAGCATCAGTGGAGTAGATCAGGGTCCGATCTAAGTCGGCGAAGAAAATGGTCACTGTTCGCTGCTGTCGGTAGGTCGAATCAGACCGATGCAGGAGAAGGCCAGATCTGGCCTGACGATTGTTTCTACTCCCCGCTCCCTCGCCAAGTGTCGGATGTGTGCAAGGTCGCTCTCTCGGTCAGGCCGCATCAGCACTTTCCACGGCTGGCGCCGCAGCAGGACTCGTGTTGTCTCTCCTACACCTGGCTTCACGAGATTCAGATTGGTGATGCCAAACTCAGCAGCGACCGACACGACGGCACGCCAGCCCCGCCAGTCGGGAGGCTGGCTCTCAGGCGCGACCTCAGACGCCAGGCGGGGCAAGTCTGGGAAGTGTGCGGCGATCCGGTCGATGAGGGCATTGCTGACATCGTTTGGCGCCAGGTCGCGATAGAACTTAGCTCCGTGGAACTGACCGGCGCCGACGAATTTCGGGTTGAGGACCGTTCGTGAGACAAGCCCGGAGACAGTGCTGTTCAGGCAGGCAGACGGGATCAGGAAGTCGTCCCTCGTGCCGAAGATTGGCACACAGTGGCCGGGATCAGCCAGCACCGCCAGAGCGTCGTCGAACGACGTGCCGAGCACTTCGTTCGCAGCCCGGACCGCCTGAGTCAACTCGTTGGTGATCGCACCCTTCCCAGTCCAGCCGTCGACGAAGATCACGTCTCGCGGGTCGTGCTGCGTGGCGATGTAGCTCAGCGCGATCTGGTCGATACCGCGATCCCTGACGATGGAGACCGAGTAGTGAGGCCAGTCCAACCCGTGAACGTCGTGTGCCCATCGCCGCAGCAGGACGCCAATCGGAGTGCCCGCGCGCGCCAGCGACGCAAGCACGGTGTGCGTGCCCCGAATATGGAGGATCTGCTCTCCAACCGCTGCGACTGCCTGGGCCACCCGGGTCGAAGACGCGGCGAGTGCCTTGTTGAACAACTCGATGTAGGCGGCATCCGGCTGGTACTCGATGGGGAGGCTCTCCGCGTAGTGACCCCCTCCCTGCATGGCGCGTTCACGCTCGGGCGTTGGAGCCTCTAGCGAAATCTCGGATAGGTCCGTCAATAGCCATCCGACGTCGGAGGAGGCATACGAGCCAAACTCTGGCCCCCGCAACGGACGTGGGGGTCGGTACGTCCGGAGGGTCACGACAAGTACGAACGGAGCCAGCGCCCCCAGTTCTTGAAGGAGGCCGTCCAAGTTGGGGGTGTCGTAGTCCTCATCGAGCACGAGGACTATCTGGTCTTGGTCGCCAGGACTGATGTTGTAGGCGTACCGATCACCGGAGGCTCCCACCTCGTGTGCCGTGAACGTGATTCCGTGGCGCAGCGGGTATCCGGGTAGGTCGAGGACGACTGCCGGTGAGCGCGTCGTCGAGGAGAACACAACGTCGCCGGGCAACTCAAGTGCGACGCGGAACGGGGCGTGCATCAGTTCCTCGGTGCCGAGGACGTGGGTCCTTCCTAGCGGGTGTGGGAGGGCCGCTGCGGCTAGGCGTGCGGTCGCGGTGACAGCCTTGTCGAACGCCGGTCGATCTGGGTCGATGCCGTGGCGGCCGCACTCGCGGACGCCTGCCGGCCACGGTGCCTTGACTCTCAGAATCTGCCCACTGGCGCCTGGCTTGCTCGCCCCACTGATTGGAAGTGCGGTCGGGGGCACGATCCCTTCCGGCACAGAGATACTTCCCTCAGCCAAGGAGACTCGGTGGATTTCCACGCCAAGATGGCGAGCCAGCTCGTCCACTTGGAGTCGATTCGCCGTGCTGCTCATGTCGATGATAGAAGCAAGGACGTATCGCTTCCTCGGCGACAACCTGTGTAGGGCCTCAATCGTTCCGAGTGCGGTCCGTGCCGTCGACACCTCGTCATCGACTAGCACGACAATGTCACCGTGATCCATGAACGCTGGTGGCCAAGGCTGGAGCGCATGTGACGGTGCGTGGGAGTGTGCTTCGCTGAAGGTCAACGATGTGGCTGCACCGTTGTCGAACCGACGAGTTGAGTGGATGTACGGTGCGCCGAGCTCATCGGCAACCAGTTGTCCCAGCAGGGTTGCGGTCTCGGCGAACCCAACGACGAGAGCCGACTGGCCAGCGAGTTTCTCAGCCACAAGCACGCCAAGACGGCCGCCTGATGAGCGGATTGCACGGGGATCTGCTGGGACGTGCTTGCCGAGCACGTTCGAGACGAGGAGTTGAGCGCGCTTCGGGTTGCGCCGAATCCCCACGCCAACGAGGTCCTCGACCCGCTCACTCCCTGCTTCGGAGTCGCTGCGAATGAGGATGCCGGCGTTCTGTTCTGCCCATCGGCCACTCCACACGGTTGTCACTGCCTCGCCTTACGCCCGGAGGAGGTCGTCGCCGACTTGAAGGAACTCGACGAATGTGACGTCGGAAGCAGCGACCCCGAACACCTCTGCACGAAGCAGAGTTCGCTGCGCCCAAGACGTATGGGGCTTTCCTTCATTCATCTTGTTCCTGAATGGCGATGCCCTCACGCCGCCGCTCCCGAGTCCTTCAATCACGTCGACAGCATCCTTGTATTCCTCGAAAGGAACAACGGAGAGCGCATGAATCGGCAGGACGTGGCTTGGGTGAATGACGGTCTTGCCGGTCAGTCCGTTCGCGCGATCTAGGACGGCCTCACGGATGAGGCCGTCAATGTCTCGGGTGAGTAGCGCCTGTCGGAGCTGAGACGCATGGCGCATCTCGAACGGTGTCTGACGCAACTGTGGTTTGAAGAGCCGGTCGCTGGCCGCGAAGTACTCCCAGACCGGGCCGGTAATTACGTGGCCATCGTTTAGACGCCCGAGAACGTTCACAACGTCAGCAAGCGCATGCGCAAGCAGTGGAATCTCATAGACGGTTATGTCCCTGGGGCGGCGTAGACCGTAGATTGCCAGGAGGTCGGTCGCACCCAGCCGAACAGCAAGGACTTGATCGCTGAACTCTTGTAGGAGATCCCTAATTCGAAGCAGGCTGGGCTGCCTTGTCTCCAAGTGGAGCACGGCTCCTGACTCCAAGACTGGCATGGAGAGGTAGCGGTTGGATGTCTCGATGCCAACTCGCCGCACCTCATCGAGGTACCCCCGCCCGGTGTCGGGCGAGAACTTCGGGAGCACGAATCCACTGATGAGGGTTGAGGCTTCTCCCGCGTCCTCGACCACCCGTGCGATCTGGGACACCTCCCGGACCCTGATGAAGATCAGAGGCAGGGCGTATGCCTGACTCGCAACCACAGACGCGAGTTCGTGGAGCTGAGACACAAGATTGCGTTCAGCGTCACGGATCGCGGCATCCGGGATTGCGTCCTCCAAACACAACACGGCACTAACGACCCCACGGCCGGCGAGCGCCTGGAGGTCATTGGCAATCGTGGGGCGCGTTGCCGGCATGTAGAGCGTTGCGCCCAGCGCGACAGCGAGCCGCTCCACTCCCTCGTGCCTTGAGAAGGCGATCGGTGCCTGGTGGAAAAGACGAGCTTCGTCGTCGGGCGAGAGCCAACTGAAATGGCGGATGGTGTTCGTATCCGGCATTTGCTACCTCGTCAGCACGCCGCGCACGACCTGAGCGGCGCCGTTTCGCTTGGTCGAGCGGTACTCAAACGAGACTGAATCGTCGGTCAGATACTGCACCGAGATACGGCCCGAAGGGATGCACTGTCCGCTGACGATGTGTTCTCGAAGACTCACAACCGTGGCGTTGCCGGACACGAACTCCAAGTCGCCTATGCATGTCTTGCTGCTGAGGTCATAGACGGTCTCACCCGTCAGCGCGCCATCGCTGGGAGCGAGGGTCAAGGTCATCGGGAAGTCGACCTGCGGCGCGTCGTCGAACTGCGAGACCACGCCGCTCCATGTGCCAGCGAAGGCGTCGAACGCCCCGACCGATGACGGTACGGAGGAACCTGTGGAGTCCGAGTTGCTGCCAATGCCTGATGCGGTGCTCGGCGTTGAGGTTCCCTGCTCGGTTGTCATCCGTTCCGTCGAGGTTTGGTCGGCCCCGATTAGGTGCCAACCAGCGAAGGCGATGACGAGCAACCCGATGGTTGCGACCCCGACTAGGAGGACCCTCCCCGGCACCAGGCGGGAAGTCGGGGGCTGTGAGACAGGATGATCAACTGGTGCTGGCGGGGGTGGCGTGAGAGAAGGCGGTGCCCCCGCCGCACGCTTGTCGAGGTTGACCCGTGGGGCGTCGCCGCTGCTAGGGCTGGCGCTGTCAGCCATGCTGTGCAGCCCTGCGAACTCGGAACCGGACCCTCGTACTCATGCACCAATCCTATTGGCGACTGGCGCGAGCCCACGAGCGGATGCATTATGGAGGGTTTGATGCGATTGGCAAGCCGTGGCTAGTAGGGTGATCCATGTAACTGTCGGTGGGGGCGGTTGGCTGCGCACCTGTCCCATGCTCGTTTGGTAAGGAACCCTCATGTCTGTCTCGTTGTCCAAGGGTGGAAGCGTCAGTCTGACCAAGGCCGCCCCGGGCCTGACCAAGGTCTTCGTTGGTCTCGGCTGGGACGCCCGCACCACCAGCGGTGCTGACTTCGACCTCGACGCCGTCGCCCTCATCTTGGGCAACAACGGCAAGGTCTTGAACGACCAGCACTTCATCTTCTTCAACAACCTCAAGTCTCCCGACGGTGCCGTTGAGCACACCGGCGACAACCTCACCGGCGAGGGTGAGGGCGATGACGAGGTGATCAACGTCAACCTCGCTGGACTCTCACCGGCTGTTGAGCGCGTCGTCGTTGCTGTCTCCATCTACGATGCCGTCGCGCTCCAGCTCACCTTCGGCCAAGTGCAGAACGC
>CALMKG010000473.1 GCA_937867175.1 uncultured Propionibacterium sp.
TGGCTGGGCCACACTGGCAAGTGTGGTGGGACGCAGGCCCGGCGAGCTGGACGTGAGCCCCCAGCGGCTCCGTCCAGCAAAGCGGGCTGCGGTATCCACCCTCAGCGCCGTGGCTGCCCTCGCGCTGGCGCTGGCGGGCTGCGGGACGACCGAGTCCGGATTGCCCTCCGGGAGCTCGCCGGCAGGGTTCACCGGCGCCAGCCCCAACCCGTCCGCACTCCCCAAGACCAACCTCTCCGTGCTGGCCACCGGGCTTCGCTCACCCTCCGCCCTGGCCATCACCCCCGCCGGAACCGCGCTGATCGCCGCCGGAAACCAGCTACTGCGATACCGGGCCGATGAGCCGCTGACCGAGATCACCCACGACCTGCCTGCCTCAGAGACCCCCGGCATCATCGATCTCGCACTGGTCCCCGGTTTCCCCGCCGACCCCGAGCTGTACATCTGCTATCGCACCAGCACCGACATCCGGGTGCTGCCAATGACCCTCGATGCCACTTTGACAAGCGCAAAGGCGGGTCCCGCGCTGCTCACCGGGCTGCCGCTGCCGGTCGATCCCACCGACATCGGCTGTCAGATCGGATTCGGTCCTGACGGCCTGCTGTACGTGGGAACCTCTGATGGCGGCGACCCGAACGCCCCACAGAGCCTAACTTCGGCCGGCGGCAAGATTCTGCGGCTGGACCCCAAGACCTCAGCTGCCCCGGCCGACAACCCGTTCGCAGACCGCTCCACCGACCCCATCACCAAGATCATCTACAGCTACGGGCACCGCGCGATCACCGGGATGGCCTGGCACCCGGTCAGCCACCAGCTGTACGCGATCGACCGGGGCCCCGGCCGCGAGGACGAGATCAACCTGATCGTCTCGGGTGGCAACTACGGCTGGAACCCGGCGTCCCGCTCGCAAACCAGTTACCGAACCGACGGCGTACCGATGACCGACCTGGCCATCGGAAGCGCACGCCCGGCGGCCTACAGTTCGGGGGACAGCTCCAAGCGAATGGGGGCGGCCACCTTCGTCGCGGGTGCACAGTGGGGCCTGTTCGACTCCGATCTGGCAGTCAGCAACCTCGCCGGACCTCGCCTGCTCTTCATGCATGTCACCGGTGAGGTGATCGGACAGCCGCTGACGCTGGATTCCGTCCCGCCCGTGGGCGCCACGGCCGCCTTGGAACAGCATCCGGACGGCAGTCTGTGGGCTTTGACCTCGCAAGACGGCCCCGACCGGCTGGTCAGCGTCCAGGTCAGCGGCTGAGGCCGGCCACGGCGGACGCCACGGCGCGCCCAGCCACCATCGCCTCGGCCAACCCCACCCCGGGTGCAGGATCGTAGGCCCCGGTCACCGAGGCCGCCGCCGAACCGATGGCCCACAGGCCAGGCATCGGCCCGTCGACCCGCAGCGTGCTGCCATGCTCGTCGGTCAGCAGTCCGCCCTTGGTGCCCAGGTCGGCCGGCACCACCCGGACCGCCTGGAACGGCGCCTGGTGCACCGCTCCTAGACAGGGGTTGGGACGATTCGCGCGGTCACCGCGTGCCCGGTCAGCTGGACTCGCGCCGCGTCCGAAGTCGTCGTCCACCCCGACCGCGGCGATCTGGTCGAACCGGTCGGCGCAGGCCTGCAGTCCGGCCGCGTCCACCTTGATCTTCCAGGCCAACTCCGGCAGTGTGCGTGCGCTGCTGATCAGACCCGCCCGCTCGGCGCCGCGCGGGACCCGACCCGGCGCCAAGCCGGCCAGCGGGTAGCGGTGCCGATGCTCGGAGTCGATGACCAGCCAAGCCACCGACTCCGGCCCGAGTTCGCGGACCCGTCGATACAGCGCCCGACAGAAGTCGTTGCCCGGGCCCGCCTCGTTGGCGAACCTGCGGCCGCTCGCATCCACCACGAAACCGTGCGGCGCAGCCAGCGCCTGCTCGGCGTCCCAAACCTTGCCTTGGGGGTACCACAGGCCGGGACGCCACCACGCGTTGCCCATGCCCGCCAACTGCAGCCCCAGTTCGGCGGCCCACTCGAGTTGCCGGACGCCTTCGCTGCGCGGCTCGCCCAGCGTCCAAGCCGGACGGGAAGGCGACGGCAGGAACTCGCGGCGCGCCGCGGCGTCCCCCTCGAAGCCGCCCTGGGCGATGATGACGCCCCGCCCGGCAAAGACCCGAACCGGGCGCACACCCCGACGGACCTCGACGCCGACCACTCGATCGGCGACACCGTCCTCATCGCGGGTGGTCAGCAACCGACGCGTCGGCGCATCCCACCAGATGTTCACCTGCAGACGCTGACAGGCTGCCAGCAGCCCGACCACCAGGGCGGCACCACCGTGCGCGGTGCGTCGGCCCCGGGCCGCACCACCCACCGCGCGGGCGGTGTGTTCCAGGCGGTCGACCAGCGTGTCTGCGTCCGCCGTCACCCCGTGGGGCACCACCTCGGCGAGTTGTCCGATCACGGCGGTCTCGATCGGTTGCGGCACCACGACCCGCTGGTTCGTCCTGCCGCCCGGGAGCAGCGGGTAGTGGTCGCCCACCCGATCGGCGTGCAGCCCAATGCCCAGTTCGGCCAACCAACCGGCCAGCGGCCCGGTTCCGGTCAGGAAGGCATGCCGGCGCGGAGCGCTGCTGGCCGCGTCCCCCTCACCCACCACACGGTCGAAGTAGTCACGGGCGGTTGCGTAGTCGTCGTCGATGCCGTGGCGGGCCGGCAGCCAGAGCTGGCCCGGCCCGCTCGCCTCGCGCGAGCCGAGCCTCGGCCCGGGCTCTACCACCAGGACCTCCCAACCGGCCTGCCGGCAGGCGATCGCAGCGGCCAAGGCTCCGGGGTTGCTGCCGATCACCACCACATCGGTCATCTGGTCGGCGGCTGGACGCCCAGCCACCGGCACCGGCAGCCGGGCATCGTCGAACTCGGTCGGCCTGCCGCCGCGCGTCCGGTTCACTGGGCGGCGAGATCTTGGCGGACCTGCCCGCGCAGCACCTTGCCCAGCATCGAACGCGGCAGTTCGTCCACCTTGATGAAGCGTCGGGGCACCTTGTAGGCGGTCAGCCGCTGCTTGGCCCAGGTGCGCATCTCGTCGTTGTCGAGGGTCTGCCCATCGGCGAGCACCACCGCGGCGACCACCTCTTCGTCCCCCTGCCCGGTCGGCATCCCGACCACCGCCACGTCGGCGATGGCGTCGTGGCGCAACAACTCCTGTTCGACCTCGCTCGGGCTGACGTTGAAGCCGCCGGTGATGATGATCTCTTTCTTGCGGTCGACGATGGTCGTGAAACCGTCGGCGTCCACGGTCACGACGTCACCGGTGCGCAGCCAGCCGTCGAGCAAGGTCTGGGCGGTCTCCTGGGGATCTCGCCAGTAGCCCTGGAAGACCTGCGGGCCCTTGATCAGCAGCTCACCCGGCTCGCCGACCCCCACCTCCTTCTCGGGGTCGTTGACGTCCACCACTTTCATCAGGGTGGACGGGAAGGGCACCCCGATGGTGCCGGGTCGCCGGCTGGGGAAGAAGGGGTTGCCGAGAGCCACCGGGGAGGCCTCGGTGAGGCCGTAGCCCTCCACCAGCAGGCCGCTGGAGACCGACTCCCACAGTTCGCGGGTTTCCTCGACCAACGCCATCGCACCCGAGATGCACCATCGTGCCGACGCCAACGAGATCCCTTGTGCCATGGCCTTCTCGGCTGTCCTTTGGTACAGCGCGGGCACTGCGCAGTAGATCGACGGCGGTCGCTTCTTCGCTGCCGCCACGATCAGGTCGACATCCGGCCGCGGGAACAGCACCTGCCGCGACTGCTTGAGCACCCCGAAGGTGGTGTGCACGGTGACGCCGAAGGAATGGAACAGCGGCAGTGCGGCGTAGCTGGTCTCGCGACGCGGCTGGGCACCCAGCATCCACGCCTCGCCCTGCCGGGCGTTGGAGTACAGGTTGAAGTGGCTGAGCATGGCGCCCTTGGAACGCCCGGTGGTGCCCGAGGTGTACTGGATCGCGGCCAGATCGTGCACGTCGGGACGCGGGTGCCGGCGGCTGATCGGCCGGGACGAGACCAGCTTCTCCCAGCTGATGGTGCCCTTGGTGCCGCTGGTCAACGCTTTCTTCTTGGCCCGCAGGCCGGGCAGCGGCAGCCGCAGCGCCAACTGCAGGTGCCGCGGGAACGCGTTGAGCAGGTTGACCGCCACGATCTGGGTCGGCCGCTCGTAGATCGGCAGCTGGTTGAGCTTGTCGATGCTGGCGTCCAGGGCGATCGCGACGCGGGCGCCGTGGTCTGCGAAGAGCTTCTCAAGTTCGGGGGCGGTGTACAGCGGGTTGTGTTCCACGACTATGGCGCCCAGGCGGACGATCGCATAGAACGCGATCAGGTGCTGCGGGCAGTTCGGCAGCAGGATCGCCACCCGGTCACCGGCATGGACGCCGAGACGGCGCAACCCCTCCGCGGCGCGAGCCACCCGGTCGCCCAGTTCCCGGTAGGTCATCTCGGCACCGAAAAACTGGGTCGCGACATGGTTGCCGGCTTCACGCACAGCGGTGTCGAGCAGTGAGCACAGCGATTCGGTGGGTAGCTCGATGTCGATCGGGACGCCGGGTTGATAGTTCTTCGTCCAGTAGGGGGCACCGTCCTGAGTGGTACGCCGCCACGGTGGCAGGGTGGGTTCCGGCTGGGTCACGTCATGGGCCATGCGGCGATTCTTCCACAGCGCACCGGGGCAGACCGGGCGTCCGGGGCACCCCAGATCGGCACCATCACCCGGGCGGGGGGCGCCCGACAGCAGAAAGGCACTAATCTGGTCGCGTCGGAACGCGAGCTGCGCGGAAGGGGTCAGTGGAGTGAAGGACATCGTCGTCTTCTCCGGGTCGGCCCACCAATCACTGGCCCAGGAGATCTGCGACCACCTGGGCACCAAACTCTCCCCCACTCGGATCAGTCGCTTCAGCAACGACTGCCTGCAGGTGCAACTGCTGGTCAACGTCCGCCAGCGCGATGTCTACATCATCCAACCGCTCGTCCCACCCACCCAGGAACACCTGATGGAGCTGTTGTTGATGATCGATGCCGCCCGGGGCGCGTCGGCGGGCCAGATCACCGCGGTGATCCCGCACTACTCCTACGCCCGCTCCGACAAGAAGGACGCCTCGCGGATCTCGCTGGGCGGGCGGCTGGTGGCCGACCTGCTGGTCACCGCCGGCGTCTCGCGCGTCCTGACGATGCAGTTGCACGCACCGCAGGTGCAGGGCTTCTTCAAGTGCCCGGTCGACCAGCTCACCGCACTCGGCGTGCTTGCCGAACATTTCCAGGGCGCCAACCTCGACAATGCGATCGTGGTGAGTCCCGACCTGGGCAATGCGAAGAACGCCACCCAGTTCGCGCGGCTGCTCGGGCTGCCGGTCGCGGCCGGCAGCAAGCGACGCCTGGCCGACGACAAGGTGGTCGTTGATTCGATCGTCGGCGATGTGGCGGGCCGCAACGCGATCGTGCTGGACGATGAGATCGCCACCGGCGGCTCGGTGGTCGAGCTGTGCCAGCGGCTCAAGGACTTCGGGGCGTTGTCGGCGTCCGTCGCCTGCACGCACGGCCTGTTCGCCGGGCGAGCGGTGGAGCGGCTGCGCGGCTTGGCATTCATCTCGGAGGTGGTCTGTACTAACACGGTGCCCGCCCCTCAGAACTGGCCAGAACTCAAGGTGATCAGCGTGGCGCCGCTGTTCGCCGAGGCGATCGACCGGATCCACCGCGGCCGCTCGGTCAGCAAGATGTTCGCCGACGTCGACCCGGTCTACGCGCCGCCTACGGTTCCCGAAGCCCTGTTCTGATCTCAGGGCGCCAGCCGCAGCCCGACCCGTAGCCGGATCTCCGCGCGCTGACCGCCCACGTGCACGATGTGGTCTTCGTGGACGGTGAGCTGCGTGGTGTAACAGCGCAGCGCCTTGATGACGGTCTCCCGCTGGTCCGACAGGTCGAACCACTCGAAACCCGCCGCGTCCTCGCTGGAGGCCACCTCCACCATCGGCAGCCCCGCCTGCCGGGCGACCGCCAACGTGACTTCCCGAGCACGCAGGTGATCGGGGTGGCCGTAGCTGCCGAGGTCGTCGTAGCCCACCAGCACGGTGGGTTGGACGCGTTCGATGAGCACCATCAGGTCAGCGACCAACTCGTCCAGCGGGGCTGCCGTCAGCGTCTGCGGGTCGGTCAGACCGGCTGGCCCGGCCAGCCCCTCACGGACCCAGCGCATGCCCGAATCTCGGTACTCCCGCGGCTGCAGGTCAGCGGCGCGGGCGGGCGGGGTCCCCAGGAAGTCATGGTCAGGTACCCCGAGCACCCCCAGCGCGCGGGCCAGTTCACGCTGCCGGACGCGCACCAGATCGGCCTGGGCGATGTTGGCCGGCAAGACGCCCTCGACGATCTCACCCCGCTCGCCGCGGGTGCAGGTCACCAACTCGACATGCACGTGTTGGGCTGTCAGCCAGGCGAGTAGGGCACCGGTATCCAAGGTCTCGTCGTCTGGATGGGCATGCACGAACAGCGGGAAGACCTGGGCTCCCGGCTCGGCGGCCAGCACATCCAAAGGGCTCCTCATCGGTGGACCTCCTTGCGGTATACCGCTTCGAGTTCGGCAGCCACCACGTCCCAGCCGCGCCGGGACGCGAAGTCGCGGCCGGCCAGACCGAACCGGGCGCGCCGGTCGGGGTCGTCGCGGAAGCCGCGTACCGTTTCGGCCCAGACAGCGGGGTCGCGGCTGTCCAGCAGGATTCCGGTGACCTGGTCTTCGACCGACTCGGCCATGCCTCCGGCCCTGGTCGCGATGACCGGGACGCCCGAGGCGGATGCCTCGAGATTGATCAGGCCGTACGTCTCGGAACGACTGGGGTTCAGCAGCACGCAGGCGCCCCGGAGCACGGTTGCCAACTGGTCACGGTCCTGCGCGCCGATGTAGACCACCTCATCGCCGACACCCAGTTGATCGGCCAGGTCACGCAGTTCTTGGGCGTACCAGCCGAAGTCGGCCGAGGTCTGCCCGGCAATCACCAGCCGGGGGCGTCTACCGGGCGGCAGGGCGGCCAGCGTCCGGACCGCCAGGTCAGGGCCTTTCAACGGTTGCAGCCGGGCCGCGAAGAACAGGTAGCCACCCTGCCAGGCCCACGGCTGCTCACCGGGACGCAGCGGCCGGAACATGTCCAGGTCGACCCCAGGTCGTACCACGCTGATGCGTTCGGCCGGCGCCTGGTAGCGCTGCATTATGGTGCGCGCTTCGGCCGCACTGACGGCGACGATGCGTTGGGATTGCTCGGCCACCAGCCGCTCACCGGCCGGTCGGCCTTCGGATTCGGGGGGCTCACCGGCGTCCAGCGAGGCTCCGAACGGCGCCGCCACCGAGTGGTAGCTCTGCAGGTGCGGCACACCCGCCGATCGGACGATCGGCAGCGCCGCCACCCCGGAGAACCAGTGGTGTGAGTGCACGATGTCGACGCCGGCGCCCTGGGAGTTCCACCACCGCGCCATCGCTGCCCGGAACGGCTCGATCAGGCCTTCCTGCTGGCTTTTGGCCACGGAGTCGGCGGGCCCGGCGGCCAGGTTGAACAGCCGGACGCCGGGCACCACCTCGAGCACTTCCGGCAGGCCGGGGTCGTCGCGGCGGGTGAGCATGTCGACCCGGTGACCGCGGGCGGCCAACGCTATGGCCGTGTTGACCTCGACGACATTCATGCCACCGGCGTCGGCAGATCCAGGGAATGCGACCGGGGAGGTGTGCATGGAGACCATCACGACCCGGAGGGACCCCCAGGCGGGACGCGCTGGTTCGGTGCTGCTCATCTGCACACTCAATCACGTTCCCGGCATGACGCAAAGGCAGCCCCCAGACGCCGACACGCCGCCCCGCGGGTGGCAATCGTCAATTTTCATGGCATTCTCCGGGAAATTTCGGCACCATGGAGGTGTGCCCATGGTCGAGCACACGACCCGGATGTCGAGGACGAAGATGGCTGTTGGAGCAGAACTCAAAGCAGATCTTTCAAATTGGAACCCGAACGACCCGCAGACGTGGGACTCCAAACGGGCATGGTTGACCCTTTGGGTCACCACCTACTCGATGATCCTGGGGTTCTGTACCTGGTACATCGTCTCCACCGTCGCCCCGCACCTGAACAAGGTCGGCTTCGACCTCACCAAGGAACAGCTCTATTGGCTGACCTCAATGCCGGGGCTGGCCGCGGGCGTCTTCCGGCTGATCTGGATGTTCCTGCCGCCGGTCATCGGCACCCGCAAGCTGGTCACCTTCTCATCGCTGCTGTTGCTGATTCCGATGCTTGGCTGGACGCTCGCGGTGCGTGACGCGACCACGCCGTACTCGGTGCTGCTCCTGCTGTCGCTGGCCTGCGGGATCGGCGGCGGCATCTTCTCCGGCTATATGCCGTCCACTGGCTATTTCTTCCCGAAGTCGAAGTCGGGCACCGCGCTCGGCACCCAGGCCGGCGTCGGCAACTTCGGCATGTCGATCATCCAGATCCTCGGCCCGTGGGTGATGGGTTTCGGCCTGCTCGGTACCGCGGCGCTGACCCCGCAGATGACGGTGGAGGGGCCGGTCTTCCTGCACAACATCGGCTTGGTGCTCGTCCCGTGGGTGGTGCTGGCCGCGGTGCTCGCCTGGTTCCTGCTGCGCGACGTGCCGATCAAGGCGAACTTCCGCCAACAGATCGACATCTTCGGCAACCGGAACACCTGGTTCCTGATGCTGATCTACCTGATGACCTTCGGCGCCTTCTCGGGGTTCGCCGCCCAGTTCGCCCTGCTCATCAACAACACTTACGGCATCTCCTCCCCGTTCGCCCACGAACCCAACGTGGTGCGCGGGGCCACCTACGCCTTCCTGCCGCCACTGATCGCCTCGGCGGTGCGGGTCATCTGGGGCCCGTTGTGTGACAAGTTCGGCGGCGCGATCTGGACCTTCGTCTCGGGGGTCGGGATGACAATTTCCATCTTCGTGGCAGCAAGCTTCCTGAACCCCACCGAGATGGGCGACTACAAGGGCTTCCTCGCCGCGATGTTCGCGATGTTCTTCTTCGCCGGCATCGGCAACGCCGGCACCTTCAAGCAGATGCCGATGATCATGCCGCCCCGCCAGGCGGGCGGGGTGATCGGGTTCACCGCCGCGATCGCGGCTTTCGGGCCGTTCATCGTCGGTGTCGCGCTGGCCAACCTCGACGATCGTGCCTTCTTCATCGGGTGTGGGGTCTTCTTCGTCTTCTGCACTGCACTGATCTGGGTCATGTACGCCCGACCCAAGGCCCCGTACCCCGGCTGAGCTCGTCCGCCCAAAGATAGGAGCACCAGATGACCACCACTGACGCCAATGCCCTGCTGAACCTGGGCACCTTTCTCAGGCCGGGCACCGCGTCGCAGGACAAGCGGCAGATCTTCCTGACCGGCAAACGGGAGGCCGACGCCTTCTACCGTGACCGCTGGGCGCACGACAAGGTGATCCGGTCGACGCACGGGGTGAACTGCACCGGCTCGTGCTCGTGGAAGGTCTACGTCAAGGACGGCATCATTACTTGGGAGTCCCAGCAAACCGACTACCCCGACACCGGGCCGGACATGCCCGACTACGAGCCCCGCGGCTGCCCGCGTGGCGCGGCGTTCAGCTGGTACACCTACTCGCCTACCCGCATCCGCTACCCGTACGCCCGCTCGGTGCTGATGAAGCTGTGGCGAGACGCCCTGCAACGCCACCCCGATCCGGTGGACGCCTGGCAGTCGATCGTCGAAGATCCCAAGAAGGCCCAGTCCTACAAGTCGCAACGCGGCAAGGGCGGCCTGGTGCGTATCAGTTGGGACGAGGCCAACCAGATCGCGGCGGCGGCGCACGTCTACACGCTGAAGCGTTACGGACCCGACCGGTTGGCGGCCTTCACCGTCATCCCGGCCATGAGCCAGGTCTCCTACGGTGCCGGCACCCGCTTCTACTCGCTGCTGGGTGGAGTCATCTTGTCCTTCTACGACTGGTACGCCGACCTGCCGATGGCCTCGCCCCAAGTCTTCGGCGACCAGACCGACGTCCCCGAATCAGGTGACTGGTACAACGCCAGCTACCTGATGATGTGGGGCTCCAACGTGCCGGTCACCCGCACCCCGGACGCCCACTTCATGACCGAGGTGCGCTACAAGGGCACCAAGGTCGTGGTGGTCTCGCCCGACTACGCCGACAACACCAAGTTCGCCGACGAGTGGATGGCGATCCACCCGGGCACCGACGGCGCGCTGGGCATGGCGATGGGTCACGTCATCCTGCGTGACTTCCATCTGGCCAAGCGCACCCCGTACTTCATCGACTACCTGACGCGCTACACCGACGCCCCCTATCTGGTCGGGCTGGACGAGGTGACCGCCCCGGACGGCAGCAAGGGACTGGCGCCCGGCAAGTTCCTGACCGCCGCCGATCTGCCCGAGTTCGCCGACCAGGAGAACGCGGCCTTCCGTACCGTGCTGCTCGACCGCGACGGCACCCCGAAGGTGCCGAACGGGTCGCTCGGCCACCGCTGGGGCGACCAGGGGCTCGGCAAGTGGAACCTGAAGCTGGACGGCATCGACCCGCTGCTCTCGATGGCCGACACCAGGCACGAGTCGGTCGAGGTGTTGCTCAGCCGCTTCGACGTCGTCCCCGACCCGGCCGACGAGGACGCCCAACACGTCGGCACCTCCGGTGTGCTGAGCCGCGGCGTCCCTGCCCGCCGGATCGGCAAGCGGTTGGTGACCACCGTCTTCGACCTGATGCTCGCCCAGTACGGCGTGCGCCGACGCGGACTGCCCGGGCAGTGGCCGACCGACGAATCGGACGCCGACGGCGTCGGCACCCCCGCCTGGGCGGAGGCGATCACCGGTATCCCGGCCGCCCAGATCACCCGAGTGGCCCGCGAGTTCGCGCAGAACGCCGCAGATTCCGGCGGCCGCACGATGATCATCATGGGCGCCGGCACCAACCACTACTTCCACTCCGACCTGATCTACCGCACGATGCTCGCGCTGCTGATGATGTGCGGCTGCCAGGGCAAGAACGGCGGCGGCTGGGCGCACTACGTCGGGCAGGAGAAGGTGCGTCCGATCACCGGCTGGCAGCAGTTCGCGTTCGCGCTCGACTGGCAGCGGCCGACCAGGCACATGACCTCAGCCGCCTTCTGGTACCTGGCCACCGACCAATGGCGCTACGACGGGCTGCGCGCCGATGCGCTGCTGTCGCCGCTGGCCGGCGACCGGTTGCGCAACCGCACCACCGCGGACACGCTGGTCGAGGCGAACAAGCGGGGCTGGACGCCGTCCTACCCGACCTTCGACCGTAGTTCGCTGCAGATCACCGCGGACGCGAAGGCCGCCGGCAAGGCCGTCCCGGACTACGTGATCGAACAGCTCAAGTCGGGCGATCTGCACTTCGCCAGCGAGGATCCCGACAACCCGGAGAACTTCCCCCGGGTGATCACGAACTGGCGCACCAACCTGCTGGGTTCTTCGGCGAAGGGCGCCGAGTACTTCTACAAGCACCTGCTGGGGGCCACCAACTCGGTGCGGGGCGCCGAGTCGTCCCCGGATCGGCGGCCCAACTCGATGGTCTGGCGGGACGAGGCGCCGCAGGGCAAGGTCGACCTCTTCTTGACCCTCGACTTCCGGATGACCTCGACCACGCTGCATTCCGACCTGGTACTGCCGGCAGCGACCTGGTACGAAAAGCACGACATCTCGACCACCGACATGCATCCCTTCATCAACTCGTTCAACCAGGCGATCGCCCCGCCCTGGGAGACCCGAACCGACTACGAGATCTTCCAGACGCTGGCCGGATACGTCTCCGAGATGGCGAAGACCCACCTCGGCACCCGCGCCGACCTGCTGGCCGCACCGCTCAACCACGACACGCCCGACGCCATGGGTATGCCGCACGGCGCGACGCGTCCACTGGACGAAACCCCGATGGTGCCCGGGGTGACGATGCCGAAGCTGATCAGCATCGAGCGCGACTACACCGCGATCCGCGACAAGTTCGACACCATCGGTCCGCTGCCTGAGAAGCTCGGCACCCCGATCAAGGGCCTGCTGCTGCGTCCCAACCAGGAGATCGCCGAGTTGGCCGCCGAACACGGGGTGGCCCGCAGCGGCCCGTGCGCCGGGCGTCCACTGATCAACACCGACATCAGGGCCGCCGAGATGATCCTGCGGTTGTCCGGCACGTCGAATGGACGGCTGGCCACCCAGGGCTTCAAGACCTTGGAGAAGCGCACCGGTACGAAGATGGCCGACCTGGCCGAAGAGAACGAGGGCCGCCGGATCACCTTCGACGACACCGTCAAGCAACCCCAGCCGGTGGTCACCTCACCGGAGTGGTCGGGATCGGAGACCGGCGGCAGACGCTACTCGGCGTTCGTCCAAAACGTCGAACGCGACAAGCCGTGGCATACCCTCACCGGACGCATGCACTTCTTCTTGGACCACGACTGGATGGCCGATATGGGTGAGAACATGCCGACCTACAAGCCGCCGCTCGACATGCACCGTCTGTTCGGGGACGCGAAGATCGGCGCCACCACCACCGGCCACCGATCGGCCGAGGTGGAGGTCGGGGTGCGCTACCTGACCCCGCACAACAAGTGGTCGATCCACTCGGAGTATCAGGACAACCTTTACATGCTCTCGTTGAGCCGTGGCGGCCCCAGCCTGTGGATGTCGCCGGCCGACGCCGCCAAGATCGGGGTGGCCGACAACGACTGGGTCGAGTCGTACAACCGCAACGGCGTGGTAGTGGCCCGCGCGGTGGTCTCGCACCGGATGCCGGAGGGCACCGTCTTCATGTACCACGCCACCGAACGCACCGTCGATGTGCCCCGTTCCGAGACGACCGGGAACCGCGGCGGTATCCACAACGCACTCACCCGGGTGCTGATGAAACCCAGCCACCTGGTTGGTGGCTACGCCCAACATGCCTACGCGTTCAACTACGTGGGCCCCACCGGCAACCAACGGGACGAAGTGACGGTGGTTCGCCGTCGTAGCCAGGAGGTGCAGTACTGATGCGAATCATGGCGCAAACCGCAATGGTGATGAATCTCGACAAGTGCATCGGGTGTCACACCTGCTCGGTCACCTGCAAGCAGGCCTGGACCAACCGAGCCGGTACCGAGTACATCTGGTTCAACAACGTCGAGACCCGGCCAGGCCTGGGCTACCCGAAGACCTACGAGGACCAGGACCGTTGGAAGGGCGGCTGGCGGCGCAAGTCGGGCGGCGAGCTTCAACTGAGGGCCGGCGGACGCTGGTGGAAGCTGCTGACCATTTTCCACAACCCCGACATGCCCCAGCTAACCGACTACTACGAGCCGTGGACCTACGAGTACGACATGCTGCTCAAGGCGCCCGCGAACTCGCCGCACGTGCCGGTGGCGCGTCCGAAGTCGTTGATCACCGGTGACGACATGAAGATCACCTGGTCGGCGAACTGGGACGACGACCTGTCCGGCTCGCAGGAGATCGCTGTCCACGACCCGGTGCTGGCGAAGATGAACAAACAGGTCCAACTGACCTACGAGAAGACGTTCATGTTCTACCTGCCGCGCATCTGCGAACACTGCCTGAATCCTTCATGCGTGGCGTCCTGCCCCTCGGGTGCCATGTACAAGCGCGCGGAGGACGGCATCGTGCTGGTCGACCAGGATCAGTGCCGTGGCTGGCGGATGTGCGTCTCGGGCTGCCCCTACAAGAAGGTCTACATCAACCACGCCACCGGCAAGGCCGAGAAGTGCACGCTGTGCTACCCGCGCCTCGAGGAGGGGTTGCCGACGGTCTGCTCCGAAACCTGCGTGGGTCGGCTGCGCTACATCGGCATCGTGCTGTACGACGCCGACAAGGTCTCGGCGGCCGCGGCGGTGAAGGACGAACACGACCTGCTCGCCGCCCAACGCGACTGCTTCCTCGACCCGCACGACCCGGCCGTGCAGCGGGCCGCCGAGGCCTGCGGCGTGCCGCATGACTGGGTGCAGGCTGCGCAACGCTCGCCGATCTGGCGGCTGATCAACGACTACGAGGTGGCGCTGCCGCTGCACCCGGAGTACCGCACTCTGCCGATGGTCTGGTACATCCCGCCGTTGTCGCCGATCGTGGACGAGGTGGCCCGCACCGACAACGACGCCGAGGACCACCAGGTCCTGTTCACGGCGCTGTCCAAGATGCGCATCCCGCTGGAGTACTTGGCGGAGTTGTTCACCGCCGGCGACACCCGCCCGGTGGAGCGGGCGCTGCGTCGCTTGGCCGCGATGCGCTCCTACATGCGTGACGTGAATCTCGGCGAGGCCCCGAAGGAGAAGATCGCGGCGGCGGTCGGGATGACCGGCCAACAGATCGAGGACATGTACCGTCTGCTGGCCATCGCCGATTACGACGACCGTTACGTGATCCCGATGATGCATGCCGAACTGGGACGCCCGACCCCGTCGTATGACCCGATGGGTTGTTCGCTGGACGGGCAGGGCGGCATCGGGATGACCAGTTCCGGGGCCACTGGCCGCGGCCCGGTGCCCCTGACCCTGCAGCATCGCCATGGCGGCGGTGCCTACTCATGAGCGTCCCACTCTACGGCCGGGGCAGCTTCCTCGGCCGTCCGCGCCAGTCACCGTTGGCGCCGGTACCGCACACGGCACGGCAGCGGGCGCTGACGCACATGGCGGCGTCCATCCTGCTCGACTACCCGACGACCGAGAACTTGGCCAAGTACCAGGTGGTGGCTGGGGCGCTGGACGAGTTGCCGGGGCCCATCGCGTCCCGGCTGCGAGGATTCCTCGACCATGCCGAGCAGGTGGGGCCCGACCAGTTGTCGCAGGAGTACGTGACGACGTTCGATTTGAAGCGCAAGTGCACGCTCTACCTGTCCTACTTCCTCACCGGCGATACCCGCAAACGCGGCATGGCGCTGGTGGGCTTCGTCGAGGCGTATCGGGCGGCGGGGTTCGAACTGGACGCCAACGAGTTGCCCGACTACCTGCCGGTCGTCCTGGAGTTCTCGGCGGTCGGGGACGCCGAGTTGGCCGGTGTGCTGCTGTCGTCGAACCGGGAGGGCCTTGAGGTCTTGCGTGAGGCGCTGGGTTCGATGGGCAGCCCGTGGGTGCAGGTGGTCGAGGCCGTCACCTGCACGTTGCCCCACGTCAGCAGCGCGGTTCGGGAACGGGTGCTGGACATCATCTCCGGCGGCCCGCCGATCGAGATGGTGGGGCTGGCCGGTAGGGGCCGGCCACAAGCGGAAATGACAAGTGCGAGCGTTGGAGGTGAGGGACGATGACGGCTCTGGGCATCTTCTGGTGGGTGATCTTTCCCTACGTCTGTTTGACATTGTTGGTGGCCGGCTCCGTCTGGCGCTGGCGGACCGACCAGTTCGGCTGGACCAGCCGGACGTCCACGTTGCATGAGCACAAGCTGCTCCGCTGGGGCTCACCGCTGTTCCACTACGGGATTCTCTTCGTCGCGGCCGGGCATGTGCTGGGCCTGCTGATCCCGAAGAGTTGGACCGAAGCGGTCGGGATGCCGCAGACGTTCTATCACCTGATGGCCACCGTCGCCGGTGTCAGTGCGGGAACCGCGACCGTGATCGGCCTGTTGCTGCTGGTCTACCGCCGGTACACCGTCAAGGGGGTGCGGCATGCGACTACCCGCAACGACGTCTTCATGTATGTGCTGCTGTCGCTGCCAGTCGCACTGGGCATGACCGCCACCGTGCTGCACCAGGTCTTGGGCGGGGAGCATGGCTACGACTACCGTGAGACGATCTCGCCGTGGCTACGCGGAATCCTCACCTTCCGGCCGGACGCAAGCTTGATGTCCGACGTGCCGCTGGCATTCCAGTTGCACGTGATCGCCGCGTTCCTGCTCTTCGCGGTCTGGCCGTTCACCCGGCTGGTGCACTTCTTCTCGGCGCCGGTGGCCTACCCGACCCGTCCCTACATCGTCTATCGCCGACGCGACGCCGCCGAGCCGGTGCGGCGACCGAACCGAGGCTGGGAACCTGTTCCCGGCTCCACCCCGGTGGAACCCGTCGCCAGCCGGGGACGCCAAACCGACCTCTGACCACGCTGCGGGGCGTCGAGCTGCTGCGGAAAGCGCTTTCAGCTATGCTTGAACCGCGCCGCCAACCAGCCGCGACACTGCATCCCCGCCAGCCGACGAAGGAGTCCACCGATGCGTCAACCGCCGGTCATCACCGCAGAGCAGGCCGCCGCCCTGATCCCGGACGGCGCGACCGTCTCGGTCTCGTCCTCGTCGGCGATCGGGCTGCCCGAGAAGGTGCTGGCGGCGATCGGGGCGCACTTCGACGCGACGGGGCATCCGCGTGACATCACCTCGCTGCACGCCATCAACTCCGGCGATATGTCCGACGGACTGGACGGCTCGAACCACCTGGCCAAGCCCGGCCTGCTGAAGCGGATCATCGGCGGCTCGTACCCGGCTGGCCCGTCGTCCATGCCCAAACCACCGGTACGCCAGCTGCTGGAGTCCGATCAGATCGAGGCGTACATGATCCCGTCCGGGCTGATGTACCAGATGCACCGGGCGGCAGCCGCCAAGCAGCCGGGCGTGCTCAGCGATGTCGGCATCGGCACCTACCTCGACCCGCGGGTGGAGGGCGGCCGGATGAACGCCGTCAGCCCCGAACTGGTCCGGCTGATGGAGGTGGACGGCCGCGAGTGGCTCTTCCTGCCGGCCATCGACGTGGACGTGGCCATCATTCGCGCCACCACCGCCGACCCCTACGGCAACCTGACCTTCGAGGACGAGGCCACCGCCCTGGGCGCCCTCGACATCGTCTACGCCGCACACAACAACGGCGGTGTCGTCATCGCCCAGGTCAAGCGGCTCAGTGACGCCAAACACCCCGCCCGCCAGGTCGAGATCCCCGGCGTGCTGGTGGACGCGATCGTGGTCGACCCCGAGCAGCGGCAGGTCGCCGGCATCGACTACGACCCGGCCATCGCCGGCACCGAGCTGAAGTCGCTGGACGAGATCGACATGGCCGAGTTCGGTGTGCAGAAGGTGATTGCCCGCCGTGCCGCCATGGAGTTGGCCCAGTACGACATCGCGAACCTCGGCTTCGGGGTGTCGGCGAACGTGCCCCGGATTCTGCTGGAGGAGGGCTTGGACGGCGAGGTCACCTGGGTGATCGAACAGGGCCCGGTGGGTGGGTTCCCGGTCACCGGCAAGCCGTTCGGCGCCGCCTACAATCCGGACGCGATCGTGCGGTCGTCCGACCAATTCACCTTGCTGCAGGGCGGCGGCATCGACATCGCGCTGCTCAGCTTCATGGAGGTCAACGCCGACGGCGACGTGAACGTCTCACTGATGCCGTCGGCCACCCACGTCACCGCGGGGGTGGGCGGGTTCGCCGATATCACCGCGCATGCCAAGCACCTGGTCTTCTCCGGTCAGTTCACCGCCGGACGCAAGGAACTCAAGCTGGGCGACGGCCGCCTGGAGATCGTCCAGGACGGCAAGATCTCGAAGTTCGTGCCGCAGATCGCCCAGATCACCTGGTCGGGACGCGTCGGCAACGAGCGCGGCCAGCAAGTGCGCTACGTCACCGAGCGCTGCGTCCTCGAACTGCGCGCCGACGGCCCGACGGTGATCGAGATCGCCCCCGGCGTCGACCTGCAGCGCGACGTGCTCGACAAAGCCGGCATCCCGCTCGCGGTGGCTGCCGACCTGCGGCTGATGGACGCCCGGATCTTCACCGATGAGCCGATGGGCTTGGTGCTGAAGGCGCCCCGCAAGCCGCTGATCAAGGGCTAGCGGACGGCTCTGCGAACAGCTCGCGCGGGTCCAGATGATCCTCAGGGACGATCCAGTCCCACTACCGGGCCCCGCCACGTACATCAACGGTCCCGGCGGACCGTCCAGCCCTGCTCAGCGGCCAAGGACGGCCACTTCGGGTGGTTTGGCAGCCCCGGAGCTGCCCGGGCGGGCGACCAGACTCACCGCACCGCCGAGTTCGCCGAGTTCACCGGGCTCGATCCGGACGAAGATGATCGCCTCGTAGTCACCGGCCTCGTAGATCAGCCCCAACGCCCCGTCGGCCAACGGCTGGACGACCGAGTAGCCGGCCGCGCCGGCGTCGGCCAGCACGGGGGCCGACCAGGTGCGTCCCTGGTCGGCGGACCAGCGCAGCGCCAGGCGACGCCGCCGGGTCGCATCGTCGGGCAGGGACGCGACCAGCAACCCACCCCAGCGGCACAGTCCCCCGTTGCAGCCCGGTTCGACCAGCGCCTCGTGCGGCACCGGGTCGGTGAACCGGTCGG
>CALMKG010000474.1 GCA_937867175.1 uncultured Propionibacterium sp.
GGGGAACCGCGGCGGCGTCGGTGCCGGCTGCGGGTCGAAACGGGCTGAGCACTGTCCAACAACCGAGATCGGACAGCCACTGGACGCCCGCAAGCGTGTCGTTGAGGCTCTCCAGGCCCGGGATGATCAAAGACCTCACCTTCCCGTAGCTGCCTAGAAGCTCCACTGCATGGGAGATGAATTCCGCGGCGACGCGACGCGTGACTCGAAACTTGCGGCCCAAGTACTTGAGGGCCGCCTCGTCTGAGAACAGCTCAATGTTGATGGAGAACCCACTTACACCTTGCTCGACGAGCCGGTCGAGCAGATCGCTCCCGTCCAGGGTGGGCGAGAGCATGACATCTACAGGCAAGCCAAACTCGAGAGCAGCCCGGGTGGCTCCGCCACAAGCCTCTTCGAACCAAGAATAGTCGCGACGCTTCGGTGACCCGCCGCTGATGAGCAGATGACGGATAGGGAGCGCCTCGTCGCGGACAACGATTGCCAACGCTGCGGCCAACTGCTCTGCATCTCGTAACGTGTATTTCTCGAACGGAAGATCACAGAATCTACAGTCGTAGGCGCACCCCTGGATCGGCGATAGACGCACGCGGTCGACGTGCGACATCGCCACATCTGTTACATGGCGTCCGTGGTCATCTTGCGCCATGAGGTAACCAGGGAGCGGTAAAAGCCTCAGTACAGGGGTATCGCCTGATGGATGCCGGAGCACGGGATCGCCCTTAACCATGACGAGCTCGCCGTCCGATTGTGAGCAGTACCACTCGTCAAAGGGTGCGTTGAGATAGACCTCGTGCGGCAGTTCGAACGTCAGCCCTCCGGTGGTGGGGTACTCGTGGATTGATAGGGGACCATCGCTGAGCTGATCCAGCCAACGCGCCGCTTCTAGAGATACGCGAATACCCCACGAGAGAGCCTCAATCTTGATGTCCTCGAGTAGTTGCTGCTCCATCGCACCCAACCGCTTCTGCCGTTCTCAGTATGTTCTCGCTGACTAGCATATGGACTGGGGTCGAGAACGGCGCCCTTGTCCGCGATTTGGCCGCCACCGCGCAACATGTCACACCAGCCAAATCTGGAGCGGTTGGGCGCCGAGTTGCAGCCGTTGATCGGCTTTCAGGCTTGAGCAGAAGATGTCAGCTGTCCGATGCATCCGGTGCCTTCGCCTGACCGGCACGCTCTTGCGCCTTGCGGTTGGCGAGCCACTCGTCCAGGAAGCTCGAACCCGAGCCCGGCCGTCCGGAGCCAGGGTCGGCGTCCGGCCGCGACTCGGGTCGTGATCGCTTTTCGAGCAGGGCGTCGACCCGTGCGATCGACCATTGCCGCGCTCCCCGGTACGGCTCCATGAACCGTGCCATCGTCCGCGCCAGCACCTGTTCTGCAGTCTGGGCGCTGGCTTGGCGCACCCGTTCGTTGTGATCGACGAACAGGGTGAACGGCTGGGTCTGCTGCAGACCCGCCGACAGGGTGGCTGCCGCGGTCAACCGGGGCAGCCGCGTGAGTGGACCGCTTGGCCAACCGCCGAGCCGGGTCAGCGCTGCCGCCGCTTCCCGGGGGCCCGAGCGGAAGACGATCACGTTGTTCGTGGTGGCCAGCGCCGCTTCCTGCAGTGCGGAGCTCAGTTGTTCGAGGTGCTGGTGGCTGATCACCACCCCGAGGCCGAACTTGCGGGCCTCGGCCAGCATCCGCGGCAGGATGCCCGAACCGAACAGTTGCGCCTCGTCCACGATCAGCAGGTGCGGACGCGAGGTGTCGGCACGCTGTGACATCGCCAGCCAGTGCTTCGCCAGCCACATCTCGCCCAGGAACTGGGCACCCAACGGCCCGATCTGGGTGGAAGCCAGGTCGACCAGCAGGATCTGCCCGTCATCGATCACCCGGGTGACATCCACCGCGTCGTGGCCGCTCAACAGGATGGCGCGCATCTCGGCGCTGCCGGACAGCCGCTCGTATTTCGAGTTCACCCAGGCCACCACCTCGGTGAATTCGTTCGAGCGGTTCTGCAACAACTCGACGTCGATCGACTCGGCCAGGTCGGTCGCCACCGGACGCAGTGCCGCGACGAGCTTGGCCAGCACGTCGCGGTCGCGCAGCCACATCGGGATGGTCGCGAAGCTGGCCTCGCGTCCGATCAGCGCCTGTTGGGCGCGGATGATCTGGCTGCTCACCCGCTCGAACCGGGGGCCCACGATGCCTTCGCGACGCGGGTCGAACAGTTCGGTGAGCACCTGCATCATCACCTCGATGATGAGGTCGGCGTCGTCGCAGGCCAGCACGTTGACCGGCACCGGATTTGCCACGTCGGCGCTGTGGATGGCGATGGTCCGGTCGACAGCCTCAGGTGGCAATTCGGTGAGAATCCGGTCGACCAGTGGCCCGTGGGCGTCCAGCACTGTGACGCCATAGCCGGCTTTCGCGGCGTCCTGCACCAGCCCGGCCAGCAGGCTCGACTTGCCGGTGCCGGTGGCACCCAGCACCTGGGAGTGCAGCAACAGGTCGTCGGCACCCATACGGACCTCGACCGGTTCGCCGAGCTCATCGATGGCCGACCCCAGACGGAGGCCCTCCACCGGCAGATGCGCGTCCACCAGCGGCACGGCCCGGGTTTCGGCCTCGCGCGTCCGGATCCCGCAGACACTCGCGTCCGGGCCGTGCGCCGGCAACGGCACCAGACAACGCGCCATTCCGAACGGCTGCACCGCGCCGGCCAGCGAGGTCTCTTCGCCGTCCCAGGTGGCGATCATCTCGCCATCCAATGGCTGCTGCTTCAGGCGCAGCCCGACACCCAAACCGAGGATCGCCGCCCGCAGCCGCGGTGGCAGCCTGGGCTCGGAGGTGCCGACGAAGCAGCGGATCCTGACCGGGGTTCCCAGGTAGATCTCGTGGTCGACGACCCCCCCGAGCTGCACGGACTGCCGGATGTTCGCGGCGATGTACTCCTGCTCGAACTCGTTCGACGGCGCGATATGCACGCGCACCTGGGCCTCACAACCGGCCAGTGCCTTCACCAGGTCCATGCAGTCGTCGGCGACCCGGAGCGGCCAGTACCTCGGATCGGCGCGCAGCCGAAGTTCGTCGGGGGTTGGATACCGCGGTTCCGGTGCGAATTCGAACTCCGGGTAGGTGTTGGTGGGCTGAGCGGAGGCGCCGACCACCTCGAACAAGGTGACCAGTTCGCTGAGCGCCGGCAGCGGCACCGGACGGTTGACGATCGGCGTCACCACCGCGCAGCCCTCGGCGACATGGTCTATGTCGGCTTGGGTCACCTTGGCGTCGGTGTCTGCATGAAGTTCGATGGAGACCCGCTTGTCGCCGTCACCGGCCAGCACCAAAGTGAGGTGCGAGCCGTGGGGCAGCCCGGGTGCCAGTTCGAGCAGCCTGGAGGACGCGCGCAGAGCCCGGCTCGAGGGGTCGGCGTCGCGAAGTAGATGAGTGATCCGCCAACAGGTGGCGTGGGTGGGGAAGACGCGAGCCATGTTCACATCCGATCTGGTTTCGGCTTCGGGGTTGGGTCTGCGGTGGGCCCTGCGGTTGGCCACCTTGGTCGGGCTGGAAGACAGACTACCGAGTCCACTAGCGTGAACCCGTCGAAGGAGTGGTGTCATGTCTGATCAGCCGCGTCAG
>CALMKG010000475.1 GCA_937867175.1 uncultured Propionibacterium sp.
AGCGCGGCACGGGACAAGGCGGTCGGGTCGCGGTGGACCAGGCCGGTGATGAGCTGGAGGCAGAAGAAGATCAGCATCACGAACACGGCGACGCCGAAGAGGACGTTGTAGACGCCGACGTACTCGGCGCTCGTGACGTCGACGAGGGTCGTGGTGTCGAACACCCACCACACGGCCTCGAACAGCCACGCCGCCGCCCCCGCCATCGCCTGAGCCAGCCAGTCGAACGGGGCCGCGATCAGGGAGGCGGTGCCCTCGCCCACGGCGTCACAGACGGAGGAGATGACCGGGACGTCGCAGACGCTCACCGCGCCCACCCCCGCCGTCGGAAGTCATGTCGGGTCGTCATTAGACGGCCTGCCCGACGCCCCAGAAGAAGTTCACCAGCGTCACCGCCGCGCCGCAGATGATCGCCGCCCCGCAGCTCACGAGGACGCCGACCTTGCCGCGGCTGGCGAGGTGGGGGTTGCTGCTGTTCGATCCGAGACCCCAGACGATCGCGGAGACGATCAGGGCGAGGACGGAGAGGATCAGGCCCACCGTCATGACGGCGCCGACGATGATGCGCAGCTGCTCGATGCCCGGAAGGCCCGAGCTGTTGGGGTCGATGTCGATCACGGTTGTGCTCCCTTGACTGGTCGAGACGGGGTTCTCGACGGTCAGGTGCGCACTCGCTCCCAGCCGCACAGGCAAGGACGGTCAGAGCCGGGTGCCGACGTCCAGCAGGAAGTTGAGCCAGGCAACGCCGGCACCGGATAGCGCGGCGGCGCCGACCGCGACAAGCAGGCCGGTGCGGGCCTTGGTCGCTGCCTGGTAGTTGCCGGAGGCTCCGCTGATCGCCCAGATGATGGCGCAGACGATGAGCATGAGCACCGCGGTGACGAGCACGAACATCAGCAGCGCGCCGACGATGGAGCGCAGGTCTGCGGCGCCGCCCACGCCGCCGAAGTCGGGGAACACGTCCATCACGCGCCCCCGGCAGTGCACAGGGCGGGGGCGGCATCGCCGCCCGCAATCCCTCCGGCACCGTGTTCGGTGAGCCAGGCGTCGGAGTCCACCGGGTCCGCTCCGGCGCCGCCGGGGTGGATCTGCAGGTGGAGGTGCGGGCCGGTCGAGTGGCCGGAGGAGCCGACGTCTCCGATGTGCTGGCCCGCGGTCACGGTGTCGCCGTCGGCGACGTGGATGCCGTGCTGCCACATGTGCACATACATCGACGCGACCCGCTGCCCGCCGACGGTGTGCTCGATGACGATGATCCCGCCGCCTGCGTCGGTGTAGTTCGCGCGCACCACGACGCCATCGGCGACGGCGTAGATCGGGGTGCCGTCGGGGGCGGCGAAGTCCGAGCCTGCGTGGAAGCGTCGTTCCCCGGTGATCGGGTCGTTGCGCCACCCGAACGGGCTCGTCCGCACCCAGGTTCCCTCGGGAAGCGGGAACACGATCCTGGTCGTCTCGGGCACGACCGGTGTCTCATCCCCGCCGCCGTTGCCGGAGGGCGCGGGGCGGGTGAGGGCGTCGAGGATCGCCTGCGCGACTGGCTGGTAGTTCTGATACCTGTCCGGGTAGGCGCTGACCTCGACGGCCTGGGCGGCCTCGCCGGGGTCGAGCTGCTGCCAGCCGGGGATGTCGAGCAGCCCCCGCGGGGACGGGTAGTTCGGGCCGGACTCGCCGCCGTAGAACGCCCTGGCCTGGTAAGCCGAGTCCATGAGCTCGGCGACCGTGCCCCAGCCGCTGGCGGGGCGCATCTGGAACAGGCCGAGCGAGTCATGATCAGAACCGTTGCCGTCGTTCGGATAGTTCGCCGACTCGGGGTAGGCGCTGGTGTTGGCGAGCATCCGCAGGGTGGATTCGGTGAGGGCGGCCATGAGCGCGATGAGCACACCGTCGCGGCCGACGCCGGCGGTCTGCCCGCCGACCGTGATGATCGTCGCCGCGTGCGTGAGCTGTTGCCGGTTCAGCGTGACCGTCTCCCCGTTTCGGGTCGTCGTGGTCAGCGAGTCCGGGATCGGGCCGACCGCGAGTGAGCCGGGCGTGCAGACGGCGGCGGTCGCGGAGGTGCCGCCGAGCGCGGCGACGCCCAGCAGGGCCGTGGAGGGCCCGATGAGCAGCAGGGTGAGGGCGAGGACGGCGAGCTTCTTCATCACGACGCTCCCGGCTAGTGCAGCGGGTTGTCGAGCTCGGACAGCCGCAGCACCTCGCACGAACCTGATGCCGCGCCGTGGCCGGGCGTGGGCGGGTTGCAGACGAGGAACACGGTGAACGCGACCGGGCGGGACGCCTCCACCGGCGTCGTGCCCCAGGTGCCGTCGCGGTGCCTCGTGCCCTCGAAGGTGTAGGCGATCGCCCCGGCCGGGATCTGGCCGGGCGCGGCCTGGTCGACGGCGGTCTCCCACGCCTCCGGGATGAACACCTCGTCGATGGTGAGCCACTGGCGCGTCGCATACTGTCGCAGCTGCGCCCACGCCTCCACAGAAGGCAGGTAGGCGCGCACGTCGCCCACGAACGCATCCGCCTCGGAACCGTGGGCGGCATCCGCGAGCACCTGCGCATAGTCCGAGGGCGTGTGCCCGGTCGTGGTGTCCCAGGTGAACAGGGCGGTCGCGACCGCGCGGGCGAACGCTTCCGGGCCGAGGTTCTGCCGGAGCGACTCCAGCTCACCGCCCGGCATCGGGCCGGGCGTCACAGGCGCAGCCGTGGTAGACGGGCGTTCGCTCGACGCCGGGTCGGCCGCGGCGGGGCCGTGGACGAGTCCGTAGATGCCGACGCCGACGAGGATCAGCAGGGCGAGGCCTGCGGCGGTGGCGGCGATCAGCAGGCGACGACGGCGACGGTCATCGGGGGCGGCGGGGTCCATGAACAGGGGTCCTTCCCGGACGGCAACAGGGATGCGTGGTTGCCAGGAAGGTGCGCACCACCGCCCCCCGCCCTGTTCAGGCGGTCTGCTCGGCCCGGTCCTCCCGGGCGGCACGGGCGGCATCGGCGAACGTGACGGTGCCGGCGATCGTCTCCTCGAACCGGGCCCATTGCTCGGTGGTGAGTGCCGGGCCGACATCGGCGGGGTCGTAGTGCTCCCACCACGAGGCCATGTCGTCCCACGTCGCGGTGAACACGCTCAGCGGGAACGGCACCGGGACACCCGGCTCCACCGCCGTCAGCGCGGGCCGCTTCGCCTTCCTGCCGGTCTTGGCGGCCTTGACGCGGGCGAGCGCGGCCTGCGCCAACTGCTCCAGCTCCGCAGCCTTCGCCTCCCGCTCCGCCGCCCGCACCGCATCCGCTTCGGTGCGGGCCTGCTCGCGCAGCTCGGCGGGCTGGGCAGGGTCGGCGGCGAGCTGGTCGAGCTCCGCCAGCGACAGCTCCGCGTTCACGCGCAGATGCGAGGGATAGACGCTGCCGCCGGTCTTGATCTGCTCGACCTCCTGCGCGGCGCGCGCCCGCACCGCCTCGGGCTGGGACTCGTCCGCGGCGAGGTCTTCCAGCCGGCCGATGCGCTCCAACGTCGTGTAGGAGGCGCGGCCAGTGACCATCCGAGCAGCCTGCGCACGGGTCTTGCCCTGCTCGATCTGCGGTGGTGCCAAATTGGCACCACCGTCTTCTGCGTCGTCGGCGGACGCCTGGAACCGGGTGGCCTCCTGTCGGCGCGCGGCGTCCTCGGCCAGCAGGGCCTTCAGCTCGCGGTAGAGGGCGGCGGCTTCGAGCTGGGTGAGGGGCTTGTGGAGCTGGTTGTCGTCCTGCTCCGCGAGGAGCTGCCCGAGCCGGTCGGAGACGCCGGAGCGTACCCACACGTTGACGGTTTTGATGCCGAGCAGCTTGATCGCCGCGAGCCGTCGGGCTCCGCAGATCAGGTGCCCGTCGAGGGTGACCGTGATCGGCTGCAGCAGCCCGTGGCGGCGTATCGACTCGACCAGCGGGATCAGGTCGCCGTGGTCGTGCCTGTGCCGCGCGCCGACGACGATCGAATCGACGGCGCGCTCCAGCTCGATTCGGCCTTCCAGCGGCGTGCTCATCGCCCGCCGCTCCCGGCATCGAATCTGGGTGCGGCGAGCCCGGCGGTGATCACGAGATCGTCGTCTGTGAGGAGTGCGCGCAGCGGCTGGCCGATCAGCAGGCGGCGGAGCATTCCGCGGCCGGCGTTCGTGTGCGCGAGTGCCGGGTCGGGAACGCCGAGCACGGCCCGCAGCAGCGCCGTCCAGGATGCGCCGGGGAGGTCGAGGAGGGCGCGGGCTTGCCGGTCTCGGCGCAGCACCTCGAACGCCGACGCCCGCGAGGACGCCTCCGTGAGCCGGGCAGTGACGTACTCGACCGCGGCCCGCGCGGTCTCTGGCTCCCACCCGACCCGGGTGAGGAACGCGATGGTGTCCTCGATGGCGGCGGTCACGTTCACCGCTCGCTCGGGCGCCGGGTCCTCGTCGTCGGGCTCGTCGTCGGTGAATGGGTCGAACCGCAACGCGGGGAGGTAGTCGGGCAGCGGGTTCTCCCGATCGCTGAACCGCTCCGCATCGTGGAACACCGAGTAGCGGGGACGGCGGGCCTGGTGAACGGAGCACAGCAGCCCGTTGCCGCGCTCCTCCGCGGTGCACGTCACCTGCACCGCCCGCGTGATCACCGCCCACGGGTCCTCCGCCCGGCGGGTCGCGGCACCGCGCATCGCCTCGAATGCCGCGGACGCCGCCTCCCACGGGTCCAGTCCGTGTTTGCGGGCCAGCGCCGCGTACTTGCTCGCCGCGTGCTCCATGAGCGCAGCGGCCTCGGGGTCATGGCGCCACGCTCCGCGCCCCGCCTCGTGGAGGCGGGTGAGCAGGGCGCGCAGCGCTTCCGAATCGTCGAATCGTTCCCGCCGTTTGCGGGCCGTGGCAGTCTCCATGACGGCACCTCCTGACAGGCAGGTGCGCACACGGCCCCCAGCGGCTTGGTTTCGCGCCGTCGCGCCGGGGGCGAACATGGTTACCCGAGCCCGATCCCGGAGCGAGACACCCAGGAGTAGTGCTCCCCGGACCCGCGGCCGAACGCCGTCACGGGCGGCAGCTTCCGGGCACGCTCGCTCACGAACCGGACACCAGTGCGCGCCCCGGTGCGCGCTGCCCGGTACGCCTGGCCGGGAACCCGGCGGGAGCGGCGGGCGAGCTCAGCCTGGAAGTCGATACCCCGTCCCGCAACCCTGGCCGAGCGGGAGACCATCAGGTCGGTCGGGCGCACCCACTCCACGCCCGGCCGTTGCTTCTTCGCCGCCTCCGTGGTGTCTTTGGTCAGCGACGGGTCGCGGTGCCGGGCGAGCGCCGAGGTCTCGCCCTCCCGCGGCGTCTCGTCGCGCTCCGGCCAGTCCGGGGCGCGTTCGACGCGCTCGTGCAGGGCGGTCGTGTGCTGGTCGTCGTTCATGGCGTCTCCTTCTCCTCAGGCCTCGTCAGTGCGGGCGGGGCCGTGAACCAGCGACCCACGGTGGAGGGGTGCACGCCCAGGCGCCGGGCGATGGCCTTGTTCGACCAGCCCTCCTCCTCGCGCAGGCGCGCTGCGAGCTCCCGGCTCGCCTGGCGCACCGGTCCGACCGCCAGCGGCGCTGGCGCAGCATCAGGCACGCGCTCATCAGGCGCAGGCTCCTCGGCGGGCTCGATGCTCGCGGGAAGGGGGCGGGTGAGGATCACGGTGAGGTGCGTGATCGCCAGCAGCACCATCGGCGGTACCGCCGCCACACACGCGGCGAGCACGCTGGGCACGTCGGCGTCGGCCGCGACGACGGCGTGGATCGCGTTCGCCGTCACCGACACCAGCGCACCGGCCGCGAGCAGCAGCCACGGGTACCAAGCCGACCGCTGGCTCGCGAGGGCGACGACAGCGACCGTCGCGACGACGATGATCCCGTCGACGATGAGCGGCCACGCCCAGGCCTGCCCGGCATCCACGCCCGAGCGGCGAGCGAGGTCCGCGAGGGCGGTGAACGAGAGCCAGAACGCGCCGGCCGCGATGAACACCGTCCCGGCCAAGGCCGTCACGACCGCGACCCCGCCGCCCCGCGTCCGTACCGCGGTACTCATAAGAGCACCTGCCCCGTGAGCCGCACCGGCCGTTGCGGCGCATCGCCCTGCCCGACGCCGGATGCGGGCCGGGCGTGCGCGACGCGGTACGCAGAACGGATCGTGGTCTCGACCTCTCGCGGCGCAAGGCCGACTCGTTCGCCGGCCGGGGCAAGCGCGTCGACCATCTCCGGCAGCGACATGCCTGCCTCCGCGAGACGGCACGATGCCCAGAACAGGCCGCGGTTGCGCTCGCCCTCGGCGCGCATCCCGACCCACGCGGCCAGCCGTGTGGCATCTTCCGACCGGATCGGGCCGCGTACCTGGTGCGGGGCAGGCTCCGGGCGCGGGTCGAGGAAGTCCCGCAGCCGAGCCGCATCGACCGGTGCGGGCGCACGGTCGGCACCGGCGACGAACTCGTAGGAGCCGGCGCCTGTCACGGCCGAGGGCGGGACGATGATGTAGCCGCCGTCGCCGCGGAAGTCCACATGCGCCTTCGCCGCCTGCCACGACCGCTGCGGCCGGTCCGGGTCGGATGGGAAGTAGAAGTGCGCCCCGCCCGACGCCGACCTGACCGCGGCCAGCCATCCCGGCACCAGGCCGGCACGGCGGGAGCGCTCGAACGCCGCGAACCCGTCACCGCCGGGCTTGCGATCCACATCGACGACCACGACCCCGGAGACAGCGCCGGTCGGGATGCCAATGTTCGCGGACGGCCACCGCCGCCACCACGCCGCCACCTGACGGGCATCGATGGTTGCCGCGTGGAACCCGCCGGGCTGCGCTTCCGGGTTCTCCTCATCGGGCTTCAACAGCGGGTTCTTCGCGCCCGGCACGCACGGCAACACAGGCACCCCAGCAGCCGCGAGCAGCGCGGCGGCCTGTGGCAATGTAAGGGTCGACACCGAGGAGAGGACGCTGGCGACGCTCATCACAGGCTCCTCACCGCGACGTCCGCAGGACGCGACGAACGCGCCGACTCGCCCGGCACCGACTGGGGTGCGATCCGCTTAGAGCCAGCCACACGCGAAGTCCCAGTCGACTCACGGGACAGGCCGGGCGGGTCGCCCGTGCCGACCTGAACGGTGGGTAGCGCGTCGAGAATCGTCACGGCGACCTTGCGGACACGCTCGCCGGTGGCCTGCACAACCTCGGCCGGGTCCTTGTCCTTGACCGTGCCCGCCCAGCCCGAAACATACGGGATCGTGTAGGCGGTGGTGTCCATGCCATGCGCGGCGCCGATCATCAGCGCCACGGACTCGGCCTCGACCTCGCCGACGCCTCGATGCCCGGTCGCATCCGGGCTGTCGGGGCCGTGCAGCATCACATGCGCGAGCTCGTGCGCGAGGGTCTTCACCTGCGCGGCGTCGTCCATGTTCGTCCGCACCGCGACCGTGCGCGCCTGGAAGTCGGTCAGGCCGTTCGCGCCGTGGATCATCCCCTCGTGCTCGACCCGCAGCACCGCGAAGCCCTCGGCCGCCACCAGTGCCGATAGCCCTTCCCATAAGCCGTCCGGTGCCTGGCCTTCCATCAGCGTCGGCGCCGGGCGTTCAGGGATCGGCGGGCCGTCGGTCATCGAGACGTCCCAGACACGCACCGGAATCGCGCGGACCATCTTCGACCGGACCGTTTCTCCGGGCTTCGGCTTCTCGTACCTGTCCAGGCGGCGCCATGATCCGGGGTTCTGCGGTGTCGAGGACGCGAACCGCGCCATCAGCGGGGCGAAGATCTGCATCGACCCGCCTGCCAGCGGAGAGCGACCCAGCGCCTTCCATTGCTTGTAACCGGCCACGAAGGTCGGCTCTGGCGCGCTTGTGCGACCTGCCTCGTAGAGATCGAGATGTTGAGCCCAGATCAGCAGCGTGTTGTTGAACGACTTCGCCCGGAACCGGGCCGCGAACTCCAGCGCACGCTTCCAGTCCTCACCCGAGACGAGCTGATCGACTGCAGCCGTTAGCCGCTCATGGAGCTGTTGGAGCCGCGCATCCCGCGCTGCTCGCGCCTCCTCGTCCGTCGCCATCAATGACCTCCTCCCGGCGAGGCCAACGGCACAAGCCGTTGACCCTTGCGACCATGAGGTGCGCCGGGCGGATCAGGAAGAAGAGAGACGGACAACGGACTGGGCCTGTGGCCGTCAGGCTCCGCGATGAACCCGACGTATTTGACGTGTTCTACACGGCAGTCCAAGACCTGTCGACGTCGCCGGCGAAACGTGGGACACGCGTCGAGTGGAGCGGTTCATACGACGAGTCCGCAGAGGTTACCGGCTGGTGTCGTTGACAGCGATAGCGTGGCTTTGTCGATCCTCAGGAACCGTATGTGGTGTGCGCCGGTACTGTGTCGGCGTGATGCCGTAGCGACGGAGAAACCAGTGGGATGCTACGCGCGGATCGCTCCACCCGACTTCGCTTGCGGCACGCATTACGGAAATGTCGGTTTCTTCGATGAGCCGCGCGAATTCGGTGAGCCGGAGTTCAGTGAGTAGACGCATTGGTGCGGCGCCGGCGTACTGTACGAACATGCGGGTGAGGTGGGTCCGTGAGAGGGAGAGTTCGCGTGAGAGCGCTCCAACGGTCCACGGCTCTGCGATGCGCCCGCGAAGCAACCGGATTGCCTGACCGACGTAGCCAATAGATCCGGTGTCGGTCAGTCGTCCATTGATGGGTGTCCACGGTGTCGTGAGGGTGTCCGGCGCTTCGTCCAGAAAAGTCGGCAGTATCAGCCTCATCCATCGTGCGAGAAGCTCGAGAGTGTGAGTCGCGACGACTTCGGGCGAGTGGGTCCCGCTGCGCAGTACGCTCATCTGTCGCCATATCGGCTCGACATGCCGCAGCACAGCGATACCTGGCGCAAGGACGATTGCGCGGCCGTCCCACTCGAGGGGGTGTACTCCTGCGATCACTCGTTCTGCGTCAGGGAGGAACCATGCCATCTGGGTGCGCCAGAACTGCTCGTCGGCGTAGATGGCCCAGATGCGTACGGACGGGGATGGGCGCACGCGGCACCATTTGCCGGTGCCGAGGGCAAGAGACATGCCAGGACGCAGGACGTGCATGCTCTCAGCAGTCTCTAGGGCGCAGGAGCCCTCAACGACGTTGAGTATCTTCGCGTGCCGGAACACGGTACGGCTTGACGGGACCGTACGCACCATCTCTATGGCCGCGATATCTCCTGGCGCTTGAACCGCTGCGTAGGGGGGCGTGAACCTGATCGGTTGAGTGGCCGGCAAGTCGTGCGCGGCCTCGAACGCGTCCTCTGGCGTAGCGGCCACGCTGCGCACGGCACACCGTCAGCTCAGCTTGCCTTCCGAGTCGCGTGGTCGCACGCGATGTTCGCTGAGGATCGAGATCCGATTGAACATGTTGATGGCCGCGGCGACCCACTCCGCGGCCGCGAACTCCGCCTCGGAGAGGGTGCTTCGGGCCTGCGCGAGCTCGACATTCACGGCGGCGTCGAGGGGGAGCCGGGTGGCTGCTTCAGCGATCGCGAGCAAGGCGCGCTCTCGATCGCTGAACAGTGGCGACTCGCGCCAGGCGGCCAAGATGTCGAGTAGTTGCTGATTGACGCCTGCGCGCCTTGCCTGCCGCGAATGCAGATCGAGGCAGAAGACGCATCCGTTCAACTGCGACGCCCGAACCTTGATCAACTCGCTCTCGGCGGGAGTGAGTCCGCGTTGCGATGCGGCTTCAGACACAGCGGTCGCGAACGCAGACGCGGCTTCCCATGCTTCTGGGACGGCCTTGTCCATGTAGGGGCGTGCTCCATGCAAGGTGGACATCAGCGATCATCCTTGGCCGAGCCGCCATCGGAGTCGAGGGCCTTCCTGACCTCGTCCATGTCGAGTCCTCTGACGTTCTCTACCACTTCGGCTAGGGCAGTGGGCGGTAGGGCGCCGGCCTGGCTGAAGACGAGCAACCCCTGGCG
>CALMKG010000476.1 GCA_937867175.1 uncultured Propionibacterium sp.
CTACCCCACCGCGATGCGTGGCACCGGCACTGGGGCGGCCGCCGCGGCCGGCCGCGGCGCGGCGCTCATCGCCCCCCTTGGCGTTCCGTTCCTGCTTGCCGGTGGTGGCAGCCCGCTGGTCTTCGGCGTCTTCGCCGTCTCCTTCGCGATAGCCGCCGGCAGCGCGCTGTTGCTGCCCGAGCGCAGCCAGCTGAGCATGGTCGAGTAGTGCCTCCGAGGTTCAGCCCCGCATGACACAATGACCGCATCCGTTTTCGATCCCCGCTAGGTGGCACAGATGCCCATGGATGCGCTCATCGCCCTTCGAGCCGCAGGGGTCGGTCTCCTGCTCGACATCAGCGCCGGGCAGTTGCCCGCCGTCCTGCACTGGGGCGCCGACCTCGGTGAGGTCGGCCCGTCCGATTGGGAGGCCCTGCGCCGGGCGCAGCAGATGCCGGTTATGAACAATGGTGTCGACGTGCCGCTGCGGCTGGCCTTGGTGCCGGAGGGACGCGCCGGCTGGATGGGGCGTCCCGGGCTGTCGGGTTCACGCGGGGGGCGTGACTGGTCTCCCCGCTTCGAGGTGGTCGAGCTGGAGGTGGACGGTCAGCCGGTCACCGTCGGGGTGCACACGAGCGGAGCGGGCAGCGTTCGGGTGGCGTGCCGGGACGAAGGTGCTGAACTCGAATTGGAGCTTCTCGTCGAGCTGACCCCGCAAGGGCTGTTGCGCACCCGGGCCGGGGTCCGCAATCTGGGGGCGGAGGCCTACCAGGTGGACGAACTGCTGGTGGCCCTGCCTGTGCCGGGGCAGGCGCGCGAGCTGCTGGACTTCACCGGACGATGGACCAAGGAACGCCAACCGCAGCGCCTTCCTCTGGTGATGGGGGAGCATCGCCGCGAGAACCGCCGTGGACGCACCGGGGCGGACGCCGCCCACCAGCTCTGCCTGGGCACCCGGGGTTTCGGCCATGCGGGTGGCGCAGTCTGGGCGGTGCACACCGCTTGGAGCGGCAACCACGTCCACTACGCCGAACGCGTGAACACCGGGCAGCAGGTGATCGGCGGTGGGGAGTTGCTGCTGCCAGGCGAGGTGATCTTGGGCCAGGGCGAGCAGTATCTCGGCCCATGGGTCTACGCGAGTCACGGCGAAGGCCTGGACAACGTCGCCGCCCGCTTCCACGACTGGATGCGCGCGCGGCCACAGCACCCGGCCAGTGCTCGCCCGGTGACCCTGAACGTCTGGGAGGCGGTCTACTTCGACCATCGACTGGACAAGCTGCTCGAACTGGTCGACCGGGCCGCGGAAGTCGGGGTGGAACGCTTCGTGCTTGACGACGGCTGGTTCGGAGGTCGCCGTGACGACACCGCTGGGCTGGGCGACTGGTGGGTCAGCCCGCAGATGTGGCCCGATGGGCTGGATCCGCTGATCAGCGCGGTCAAGGCCAAGGGCATGCAGTTCGGGTTGTGGGTCGAGCCCGAGATGGTCAACATGGATTCAGATCTCGCCCGAGCGCACCCGGAGTGGGTGATGCAGACGGGCGGACGGCTGCCCGTCGAGTCCCGCCACCAGCAGGTGCTGAACCTGGCCATCCCGCAGGCCTACGCCCAAGTGCGCGACCAGTTGAGCGAGATCCTGCGACGCTACGAGATCGACTACCTCAAGTGGGACCACAACCGTGACCTGGTGGACGCGGGGTCGGCCGGTTCCGGGCGTCCGGCCGTGCACGCACAGACCCTGGCCGCCTACCGGCTGATGGATGAGTTGCGTGCGGTGCGTCCCGGCCTGGAAATCGAGTCCTGCGCTTCGGGGGGTGCGCGCGTCGACCTCGAGGTCTTGCAGCGCACCGACCGGGTCTGGGCGTCCGATTGCATCGACGCACTGGAACGTCAGCAGATCGACTGGTGGACCAAGCAACTTATCCCACCCGAACTGGTCGGCTCACATATCGCCTCGGTACCGTTCCACACCACCGGACGCATCCTTGGGCTGCCGATGCGGGCCGCCACCGCCGTCTTCGGGCACTTGGGGATCGAATGGGACATCACCCAAGCCGGCCCCGAGGAACTGGCGGTGCTGAAGGGGTGGATCGACTGGCACAAACAGCACCGCGCGCTGCTGCACAGTGGGCGAATGGTGCGCCTCGACTGGCCCGACGATGAGCTCCGCGTGCACGGCATGGTTGACGACTCCGGCGGAATCTTCTCGGTCGCGATGGTCGCCATGCCGGGGCCGATGGGTCTCGGGCTGCTGCCGCTTCCCGGTCTGGAGCCGCAGGCCCGCTACCGCGTCCAGGTTGTCTTCGCCGACCAGATAGTGCAGCTGCCGCAGGCGTGGCAGGCAGCACCGATCGAACTCAGCGGTGCCCAGCTGGCCGCAGGTGTGCTCCGGGCGCCCGTGATGTTCACCGACCAGGTGCTGGTCGTCGAGGCGCGACGCGTCCGGGCCGACACTGAGAGCTGACATACCCTTGGGCAGGTGAACGATTCGGCCACCACGACCGGTGCACGGCTGTTGCCGCCCCTTCGACTGGGTTCGCCGTCGAACCCGGACGCGCTGGTCGTCGACACCCCGGTGATCCTGGCCCCGATGGCGGGGGTCACCAACGCCGCCTACCGGCAGCTCTGCCGTGAGCAGGGGGCAGGGCTCTATGTCTGCGAGATGATCACCGCCCGCGGGCTGGTGGTGGGTGACTCGAAGACCGCCGAGATGCTGACCTTCTGGCCGCAGGAGGAGGTTCGCTCGGTGCAGACCTACGGCGTCGACCCGCCCTCGCTGGAGGTTGCGGTCGCCATCTTGTGCGACAGCTTCGGCGTCGATCATATCGACCTCAACTTCGGTTGCCCGGTGCCGAAGGTGACCCGCAAGGGCGGCGGCGGTGTCCTGCCCTGGAAGCTCGACCTGGTGCGCGCGATCATGACCAGCACCGTTCGGGCCGCCGATCGCCACGGGGTGCCGGTCACTGTCAAGACGAGGATCGGGATCGACGACCAGCACCTGACCTTCCTCGACATGGGGCGCATCGCCGAGGACGCCGGGGTCGCCGCGATCTGCCTGCACGCCCGCACGGTTGCCCAGGCCTACTCCGGCCGGGCCGATTGGGACGCCATCACCGAACTGGTCCAGGCCGTCGAGATCCCGGTGTTGGGCAACGGCGATATCTGGGAGGCCGCCGACGCGGTCGCGATGGTCCAACAGACCGGTTGCGCCGGGGTCGAGATCGGCCGGGGCTGCCTGGGGCGTCCGTGGCTCTTCCGTGACTTGGCGGCGGCCTTCGCCGGCGAGCCGGTCACCACCCTGCCCGACCTGGGCGAGGTCGCGGCCATCGTCCGGCGCCATGCCGAGTTGCTGGCCCAGCTGTGGGGCGAGCCGCACGGCATGAAGGATCTGCGCAAGCACATGGCCTGGTACTTCAAGGGTTTCCCGATCGGGGGAGAGCTGCGGCACAGCCTCGGGATGGTCGCGAGCCTGGCGGAGTTGGACCAGCTGCTCGGCCAGCTCGATGTTGACGCCCGCTACCCGGTCGCCGAACTCGGACGCCCCCGCGGCCGCCAGGGCGGCCCGCGGTCGAAGGTCGCCATGCCTTGGGGGTGGCTGGATGACCGTTGCGGGCTGGAACTAGACCTGAGTGCTGCCGAATTGGAGATCTCCGGCGGCTGACCTGGGCGGGGCCTGCGCCCGCGGTGATCAATGCGGATGATCAGCCGCGTAGTCCCTGCGTGGTCATCCGCGTCGCGTTGTCGGTGTCGTGTGGCAGCCTTGGCACCATGAGTTCCGACGCGCCGCGGCTCAACCCTCGGGCCATCAGTTGGGCGGCAACCATGCAGGGTCACGGCTGCGACCTGGTGGTTGCCCACCGAGACAGCAGCGTCCGTATCCACAGCGGTGAACCGATCGGACGCGAGGCCCGTGAAGAACGTGAGGCCGCCACCCTGCGTCCCGGTGCGACGCTGGCCAAGGGCGCGGGGGAGCGGGCGCGCCCAGAGGCTCCCGACCCGGAACGCACCTGCTTCCAGCGCGACCGCGACCGCATCGTCCACTCGACAGCCTTCCGTCGGCTGGCCGGCAAGACCCAAGTGGTCGTCCACCCGACCGATCATCAGCGAACCCGCCTCACCCACGCCCTCGAGGTCGCTCAGGTCGCAACCTCCATCGCCCGTGCCGTCGGGGCCAACGTGACCTTGGCAGAGGCGATAGCCCTGGGGCATGACTGCGGACATGGGCCCGGGGGACATGCCTCCGAGGAGGCCTTTGACGCGTTCCTGCCGGACGGCTTCGACCATGGACCGTGGGGCGCCGATGTCGCGCTCGCGGAACTGAACCTGTGTGCGCAGACCCTGGACGGCATCCGCAACCACTCCTGGTCGCGTCCGGCGCCGGCCACCATCGAGGGTGAGATCGTCAGTTGGGCCGACCGGATCGCCTATTGCGCCCACGACCTGGAGGACGCCATCTCCGCACAGATCGTTCGTCCCAACGAGTTGCCGGCGCTGGTCGTCGAACGGCTCGGCACCTGCCGCCGGGAGCAACTCGGGGTGCTCATCCGGGCGGTGAGCGCGACAGCCACTGCCCGCGGGGTGATCGGGATGGACGCAGACACCGCCGAGTCATTGGCGGCGCTGCGTAAGTTCAACTACGAACACATCTACACCCGCGGTGAATCCCTCGCGCAGTCGCAGGCGGTCATCGCGGTCCTGCAAGACCTGGTGTCGTTCTACACCGACAACCCGATGGCGCTGCCGGCTGCCTTCCGTGCCGATGACGGGGTGCTCGCCGCGGTCACCTACGTAGCCGGCATGACCGACCGGTTCGCCTTCGACCAGGCCGAGCGACTGCTCGGTTGGGCGCACCAGCGGCTGCCGCGTGGCATCGGGCACGGAGCCTGAAACCGCAGATCTGGCACCGACGCCCGCCCGTCAGGCGCGCAACGCGCCGCGAAGGTCGGTCGGCAGCAGGTACGCGGCAGCGATCATGCGGTGCATGACGGTCACCGTGATCACCTGACCGACCAGGATCCCGACCAGCACCAACAGCTGGGAAGCGCCGGCCTGCAGCGGCGTGCCGCCACCCAGCAGCACACCGATGAAGGCGCCCGGCAACGTCACCAACCCGACCGTGCGCGTGGAGTCGAGGGTGGGCACCAGCGGTTCGGATGCCACCGGCTCGAGTACCATCCAGATGGCCCGTCGCCTGGGCAGCCCGAGGGCCAAGACCCCTTCGTAGATGCCGATTTTGTCGCGTAACTCCGGGAAGAACCGTCGTCCGGCGAGGGTGTGCGCGGTCATCATGTTGCCGACGACGATGCTGCCGATGGGGATGAGGGAGAGGCCGTTGAACGGTGCCGTCCCGGTGAGGAAGACGATCAAGAGCACGGGGATCGCGCCGGACGCCATCGCCAGTGCCGACCACCACCACACATTGCGGGTGCCGACCCGCCCGGTGGTGGTGAAGACTGCGATGGTGAACATCGCCAGCACGAACAGTGCCGAGCTCCACAGTTGCTGGATGGCTAGCACGATGATGCTGGAGACGGCGGTCAACTGAAGGGCCGCCCGAACCGCGGCGACCACGATCTGGCCCTTGATCTGGAGCCGGCCCCACGATGCCACGAGCGTCCCGAGGATGACCAGCACGACCAAGGCGATGGCAAGGTTCCAGGTCGGTTCTATCTGCACACCGGTCATCCTGCCACCGACGGGGTCGGCCGCCGATCGCGGCCGGTGCGCCGACGGTCGTCTTGGCCCTCGGCTCTGGTGACACAGCGGCGGAATACACTGGCGGCCATGGTCGGGCGGATCAACGAGGAGGACATCGCGTTGGTCCGCGAGCGTGCCCGCATCGAGGACGTGGTGGGCGGCTACCTGCAGTTGCGCAATGCCGGTGGGGGCTCGTTGAAGGGCCTTTGCCCTTTCCATGACGAGAAGACCCCCAGTTTCCAGGTGACGCCGGCCCGCGGCTTCTTCTACTGCTTCGGCTGCGGTGAAGGAGGTGACGTGATCACCTTCATCCAGAAGATCGACAACCTCACCTTCACTGAGGCCGTCCAACTGCTGGCCGACAAGGTCGGCGTCCAGCTGCGGTTCACCGACGACGGGCGTCCTGCCGTGCAACCGGGGCTACGGCAGCGCATCTTCGCCGCCAACCAGGCGGCCGCCGAGTTCTACCAGCGGCAAATCACCACACCGGAGGCCGTCGTCTTCCGCAGGTTCGTGGCTGGTCGCGGCTTCGACCGGGCCACCGCGGAGTACTTCGGCATGGGCTATGCCCCCAAGGACGGCAAGGCGTTGCGCAATCATCTGCGGGCCGCCGGTTTCAGCGATGAGGAACTCGTCAAGGCGGGCCTGGTACGCGAGGCCGGCTGGGACTTCTTCCAGGGGCGGGTGCTGTGGCCGATCAAGGACTCGGCGCAGTCGGTGCTCGGGTTCGGAGCCCGCCGCGTCCACGACGACGATCGGATGCCGGCGAAGTACCTCAACACCCCCGAAACCCCGGTCTACAAGAAGTCGCACGTGCTGTACGGGCTCGACCTCGCCCGGCAGCCGATCGGACGCAAGTCACAGGCGGTGGTGGTGGAGGGTTACACCGATGTGATGGCCTGCCACCTGTCCGGCATCGACACCGCCGTCGCGTCCTGCGGCACCGCGTTCGGACCCGATCACGCCCGTGTGCTGCAGCGGCTGATGGGCAACAATGACGCGTTCAACGGTGAGGTGGTCTTCACCTTCGACGGTGATGCCGCCGGCCAGGCGGCCGCGCTCAAGGTCTTCAACCTTGACCAGGCGTTCGTGGCGCAGACCTACGTCGCGGTCGAACCCAACGGCCTCGACCCGTGCGATCTGCGGCTACAGGCGGGGGAGCCTGCGGTTCGTGAACTGGTGGGACGCCGGATCCCGTTGTATCGGTTCGTGATGCGCAACGTGGTCGGCCAGTACGACCTCGACCGGGTCGATGGCCGGCTGCAGGCGGTGCGGGCCGCTGCGCCGCTGCTGTCCAGCATCCGGGACGCGTCCTTGGTTCGTGGGTATCTGCACGACCTGGCTCAGTTGGTCGGTATGGACATCGAGGATGTCCGGCAGATCGCCGCCCAGCAGACGCGGCGTCCGATGCCGGCAGCCCGTGACGAGCCGGCCAGCAGGCGTCCGGCGCCGAACGCTGCGGCCGGGCCCACGCTGGACGGCCTGTCGTTGCCTTGGCCGGACGCCGACGACCGCAACACCGCGGTCGAACGCGGGACGCTGAAGCTGATGCTGCAGCACCCGACTCTGTTCGACTCCGCATGGAACGAGGTGCTGCCCGACGACTTCACGCACCCCGCCTATCGGGCGCTGTTCGAGGTGATCCTGGCCAATGCCTTCCAAGCCGAACGCTGGACCGAGCGGCTTCAGAGCAATGCCGGGGACGAGATGCTTCGGCAGTTGCAGGTGGCGCTGCTGGTGGAGCCGATCCTGCGCAGCCCGGACGAGACCTACGCGTCCGCCTACACCGCGCGTCTGCAACTGCTCAGCACGGTTCGGCGGCTGACAGAGTTGAGGTCCCGGCTGCAGCGGGTCAACCCGGTCGAGCATGCGTCCGCGCACAAGCAGGCGTTCAGTGAACTGATCGCCCTCGAGGCACGGCGGCGGGCGCTGGAGGCCGCCAGCAGCGGAGCAGACTGAACAGGGTTCCGCAAGCGATCCACAGCGGTCGGTGTTGTCCGTTTCGGGGCTGTGGGTGACCCGAATCCGACCGACGCCGGGGACCAGGCTTGGGACCGTGAGAATCACCATCCCCGAATTCGATTTGTTGAATCCTGCCGACGAGGTGAGACTGGCCCGCGCCATCGAGGCGGGCGTCCTGGCCGCCGAGGCCCTGAATCGTGACGAGAACCTGCTCGGTGCCACCGCAGCCGAACTGCGACAGCTGGTGGCAGCCGGCCACGCGGCGCAACGCGGGTTCTTCCTGGCCAACTTGAAGCTGGTTGCGTCGATCTCCCACCAGTGGGCGACCCGTGCCACCCTGCCGGTAGATGAACTCTTCCAAGAGGGTTGCGTCGGACTCGGAGAAGCGATTCGGCGTTGGGACCACTGCCGCGGCAGCAAGTTCTCCAGCTTCGCCTATCCACTGGTGGAGGGCGCGATCATGGGGGCTGCCCTCCTGAGGTGTGGAGAGCTCAACGCCAGTCGTTTCCAGGCCAGGACGGCGCTGGAGGTGCGCCGTGCATGCCGGCATCTGGAGGCCCAGCTCGGTCGTCAGGTGGACGTGGCCGAACTTGCCCGGCAGTTGGGCCGCGATGAGGCGGCCGTCGCCAGAAGTCTCCAGCTGGCGCGACCAAGCGCGCTCAGCGATACCTTGGTGAACGTGCTGTCCTGGGAAGAGGACTACGCGTCCATCGAGGAGCACGATCAGGCGACGCCACCGCCTTGGCTCACCGAGTTGCCGGCGCAGGAGCGCGTCGTGCTTGAGTTCAGGTACGGGTTCCGCGGGCCGCAGGCGAGCTGCGAAACATTGGCCGAACGGCTGGGCATCAGCGAATCGACGGTCAGGCGGATAGAGAAGCGCGGCCTGAGCCGGGCCCGTCGGCTACTCGCGGCAAGCTGATGGCGGGACGCCGGGTCGCCTTCGACACCCGGCAGAATGGGTGGCATGGCTGCTCCACCTGTCTTCCGGCTCACCGCCGACGAGTCCGCCGAGCTGCAGCGCATCATCGGCCGACGGCCGGACATCCTGATCGCTGCCCGCAACGACAAGGACGTGATCGCGCTACTGCACGACCGGATGGCCGTCCGCAGGGTCGAGGGCTGGCAACTGATGGCTTGGGTGGACGTCCAGCGGGGCGGCTTCGACGCACGCAACATGAGCCTCTATTGGGAATTGGTCGACGGGACCAAGGGCGAGATCAGGTTGGAGCGGCCTGGCCAGCTGCCGCAGGCGTTCGCCGAGCGGGTGCGGGCCTCAATTGCGGTCGCCCGCCACGTCACGTTGGAGGGTGGGTTGGGCACCGTCCTGCTGGTCGGACGTCGCCCGCCGGGCTCGGACGCCCCGATCATCTGGGAGGCGGAGGGGGTCGGACGCTGCGACCTGGGTGACCCCCGCGTCGAGTCGCAGGTCGTTACCCTGGTGGCGGAACTGCGCGCTGAGTTCGAGTAACGCGGCTGATCTGGAGGCGCCCGAAGCTCGGTTTGGGCCCCGGAAACTCATCTGGTACCGTTACATCTCGCGTCGACCAAGACGCTAGCAATCCCTGGTAGCTCAATTGGCAGAGCATCTGACTGTTAATCAGAGGGTTACTGGTTCGAGTCCAGTCCGGGGAGCCAA
>CALMKG010000477.1 GCA_937867175.1 uncultured Propionibacterium sp.
GGCGTGACCGTCACGCATGAACCCGGCACCCTCGCTGCACAACCCGTCACGAACCTTGAGGAGCACGCGTCCACGTGCCGCCTTCTTCAAAGATGGCCGGCGTGTTTCCTCAGTCTTCGCTGCATCTCGACATGAACTGTTGTCGAGATGCAGCGAACTTTCAAGTAGCGCGATTCATTTGACAAATGGAGTCTTGCCATCTGAGACAAGGTCGTCTCGCCGGCGTTCTTGGCCTTCCGAGTCGCGGCTGTCGAGCGCAGACGGGAGGTGATGACATGTCGAAGACCAGCAAGCCGAGCAGGGCGGTACCTCCAAGGCGGCCAGGTGTTGGCGTCAGACGGCTCGTCGAAGGCTCAGAAGGCGGAGGCGGGCAAGACCCTCGGGAAGGACAGAGCCGGGTGCCCCACCACCACCTCCGCCGACCTACCCCAACAGCAGGTCCTAAGTCATGCGCGTCGGTGTGGCAACCGCGAACGCGTTGACGCCTGGCATATTCCTGACACGACAGGCACTCCCGGCTCGTGGCGCCAATCCAGGCGGCGGCACTAGTTCTAGGCTGGGAACGGCGCAAGATGTCGCCAACAAGACAGGGGGAAGTTGGGATGGGTGGACTCTCGGTGGGACCATGGCGAATCGTCTCGACGACAATGGTGGCATTGGCGCTCGTCACGATTGCACCGGTAGCCGCCTCGTCGAACTCGGAGGGTGCTGAGTTCTCTGCACCGAACGAGGTTTCGGCACGCGAGGGTGGGAGCGGGTATGAGCAGCGGTTCGAGAACCCCAACGGGTGGGACCTGAGGCGGTTGACCGCATCCGTCCCGCTGTCCGACATCGTCGAGGTGGTTACCGAGTTGGAGGTCGCGGATGACGTCATCACCGTCGGAGTCCTGCCGCAGCCGGGCGACGAGGCCGCCGACATCGAGACCTCGATTCTCGCGACCCTCGACGACATGGTCGCCTCGGACGCGACGCAGGCGACGGCCGATCGGGTTCCGTATTCAGCGCTCTCCGCGTCCTATCGCGTGGCGCGGGCGATGGCCGAGCGCGCGACGCCGCTGATCAACCGGGTGACCCTTCGCCCTGACGCAGTGACGCCGGCGCTGCTGCGCGGTTCCGCCGTCGATGACCTGTCCACTGCTGACTCCACGGCGATGATGGATGGACCGGCAAATCAGGGCACGGCGCTCGCGGCGGCCATATGCGAAGACCCGTGGTGGCCGAACTACTTCACCGTGATCGCGCAGCCGTCGACCGTGTCGGGCGAGCGGTACGGCCGCATGTACTTCCAATGGACGACGAACGCCCGGCTGGAACGTCTGCAGGCCTGCGAGAACTCCTCCTTCGAACCGGACTACGTAACGTACAACTACGACGACCGGCACTACTTCAGCAGCACCATCACCTCGTGGACGTCGAACCTGCCGAACGCCTACCAGGACACAACGTTCCTGGACGGAACCGACGAACCGACGTACACGATCGGGACACCGAACACCCTCAACCTGGTGCCTGACAAGGAGTACACGACGTATTTCCGGGCGAAGAACGGCAACTACTCGAGTGACACGTCCAAAGCGAACGCGCAGCGCGGAGTGCGCATCCCGTCGTTCTGTTACTCGCCGTGGTGCGTCTTTGCTCGCGACACCGAGCGGTTCCCGTCGAGTGGCTGGATGACCATCCCGTCCACCGGTTGGACGGTCTACAAGTGATGTCAGGCGCCGGCGGTACTCCTCCGCCACCAACTCGGACCAGCGGTCGCCGCGTTGCCGTGCTCGCCATCGTCGCGCTGGTCATCCTGGTGGCGGGCGCCGGGTACTTCGCGTTCGGGCAGTGGCGCGCTGAGGCGGCCTGCGGGCGCGAGGATGTCGCCCCCGCGGGCGCGTCCTCGTGGACCCTCGGCTGGTCGTGGGTACCGCCCGGGTTCACGTGCACGTACGAGGACGGCACGACTTTGCGTTCGCTGTGGTGGTGACATCCCGGGCGCGGATCGATTCCCCCCGGGTCCGAAAGGGCCCCACTCTCATAGGCGCAAGGGGGGTGGAGAAAGTCCCATGTCACGGACACCACTCGTGCGCACTCCGATCGTGACGGTCCCTGCTCCTTCGGGAGCGCCCGGTTTGACCGCGCACCTTTGATCTTTGATCTAAGCGGGGGGGCCGGGTGGGTGGTGGCGCCTTCACCACCACAGTGAGGTGCGTTCGACGTCCCCGTCGGGTGTGCTCCAGGTGCACGTGAACCCCGGTGGTACCCAGGACCACCCGTGGGACACCGACGACGCCACACCGGTCGGAGAGGTGGCGTCGCGCGAGCAGGCGGTGTCCATCCGATGCGATCCGACGGCAAAGTACAGGGAGACGCCCGCTGCGAGGACGAGCAGGGCGATCGTTGTCACCACGACCCTGCGACCACGCTCGGGGGGCTTGGTCACGACTCGTCCCGGGACGGGTCCCCCGGGGTGACGAGCCGCGCCATGACCATCGCTACGATGGGCCCCAGGACCGGCAGGGCGACCGCGAGGAGCATCAGGACAACCTTGTTCCCCGTGGTCAGGCCGGCGCGGAACACGACCACCGCGGCCGGCAGCAGCAGGAGCGCCAGCAGCGCGAACGACCAGAAGACGGCAGCAGCGGGCCTTCCATCCAGCATCCCCCTCGTCACGTGGATTCCACCGTAGCTCGGGGGACCCTGCACGGCGATCCGGAGGCGTTCTGGTACTGGCTCCAGATTGACTGCACGCCGGCGAACGACTTCTGCGACCCGGACCCGTTCGCCGGACCCTGACGGGCTGCTGGCTGTGCCGTGTCAGAGTGGTGAGGGCCCGGTGCGGCGAGGACCGGGCGGCCCAGCTACTTTGAGTAGCCCCCGGAAAGGACGCGATTCTTCAAAGATGACCGGCGTGTTTCCTCAGTCTTCGCTGCATCTCGACAGATTTTGTCGAGATGCAGCGAACTTTTTACTTTCGGCGTTGCGATAAATATCGGTGTCCAGATGTTGAGACTGCCCGCCGCGTGCCTCGTGTGTGCGTGTCCGGCAGCGGGATCTTGTAGTTGTGGGCACGCTCGCACCCCACACGGTCGGCTGCAACGTACGCTTCGACTTGTGCGTGGAGGAGCCTTCGGTGATGCCCAGCGCCACAGAGTCGGGTGCGGCAGCCGGCACCCTGTTCGTGTACTCGTGGTTCGCGTATGGCTCCAGCGGGTGATGGTGATGGAACAGGTGAGATGAGGGCTTCTGGAGTGATTCTGGAACTGCATGGGGTCGGTGTTTCGTTCGGCGCGACGAGCCTCTTTTCAGGGGTGTCGTTCTCTGTCGAGGAGGGGCAGTCCGTCGCCATCGTTGGTCCGAGCGGTTCGGGGAAGTCCTCACTTCTGGCGTGTGTTGCTGGCCTGGCCCGACCGTCGTGCGGGTCAATCGTGGTTGCGGGCATCGAGGTCACGCGTGCGACTGAGGGCGAGCGTGCCAGAGTGCGTCGAGAGATGATCGGAAACGTCTTCCAGGATCCGCAGTTGCTCGAGGAGTTGACCGTGCGCGAGAACGTCGAGCTTCCTTCGCGTTTCAGGGGGGTGCGGGGAGATGAGGCCCGTCGCCGGGCGGAGCGGGCGCTGGCGGGTGTCGGGGTCCTACAGTTGGCTGATCGCTGGATTCCGGAGTTGTCGGGTGGCGAGGCGCAGCGAGTGGCGCTCGCTCGCGCTCTTTCGACTGGCGGCCGGCTGTTGCTCGCCGACGAGCCGACAGCCTCGCTGGATCGCGTGATGGCTTCCCAGGTTGCCGATGTGCTCATGGAGGCTGCCTCTCGGGAGAACGTGGCCCTGGTGATAGCGACGCACGACCCGGCGGTCGCTGAGAGATGCGGTCACGTCGTCGACCTCGCGATGCGGGCGGGGTAGTGCCTGCGTCCTCGGCCGCGGTGAGCGTGGCGGTCGTCGGGGCGCTCTTCCGCTCGGGCGACCGCATCGTGCGAGCCGCGCGGTTGGCACTTGTCGCAGTGGCGTCACTGGCAACCTTCCTCGCGTTCCTGGCGGCAGGGATTGTGGACAACGCGTTCACCGTGCAGGACGTGCGTGAAGCGCGCACCCCTGTCCTCGCCCAGTCGCACAGTGACACCATCGCCGAAGTTGTGATGCGAGGCCCGATTTGGGGTGATGAACAGTTCCCCATCGTGTGGGTTCAGCCGGTGGCGGCTACCGGGCCGCCGCCACCTGGCCTCAGTGCGTGGCCCGAACCTGGCCATGTCGTGGTCTCGCCGGGCCTGTTGGCGCGGCGGGAGATCATCGATGAGTGGGGGCTGTCGCTGTCGGGTGTCGGCAGCGGCGCTGACGGGACGATTGGCGATGACGGCGTGCTGACCCGCTCAGAACTCCTCGCCTACGCGGCGCCACCCGAGGGCCGCGACCTCGGGCCCGGAGGTGCGCGCCTGGGGATCAGCGGTTTCGGGCTGCCCACCGGTGCTGATGGCGGGATCCTGCTGGAGACCGACCCGGACTACCCGTCGCCGCTGGTCGCCGCAACGGGAGCCCTGCTCTTCATCGGGGTCCCTTCCGGAGCGCTCCTCGCAGCAGCGATACGGACACGCGCGCCGGCCCGTAGCAGGCGAATCGAGGTGCTGCGGTTGTTGGGCCTGGCGAGGCACCAACTGCAGACGATGCTCGTGCTCGAGACGCTGCTCCTCGTTGCGCCGGGGATCGTCGCTGGGAGTGTTGCTGGGGTGGTTGTGCTCCCTTACCTCACCACCGTCCCCCTCACGGGATGGGAACTCTCTCCGGGGGCCCTCGCCCCCTCGCCGGTCTCGTCACTGCTCGCCGTGCTCCTCACCCTCGCCCTGGCTGGCGGCATGGCGGTGGTGCCGGAAAGGTGGCGGGACAGTGCGTCGCAGAGCGTGGGCCGGTCGGCGACCGGTCCGCCGACTCCACTCCAGCGTGCCCTCGGCTTCTCGGTTCTTGCCGGGTCCTTGGTGACGCTGGTCGTCGCGGGCAGCTCGCGAGGGCCGTGGGTGGCCTCGACCCTCTGGGCGACACTGCTGGTCCTGTTGCTGGCGTGGACCCCCCTGACGCGCACCGCGATCTGGGCGCTCTCTGCGACCCCCCTCGCCCGCCAGCCAACCAGCCCGTCCAGGGATCTCTCCCGCCGGCAACTCAGCCACGGCGCCTCCGCCCTCGCAGCCCTCGTCGGGCCCCTCGGTCTGATGACACTCCTGAGCGGCGCGGTCCTCTCCGTCGTTGCAACGACCACCGGTCACGCCGACAACCCCGGTGCCGAACCCGACAACCAGATCGTCATGGTCAGTTGGCGGGACCCCCACGTGGGAGACCTCGACGTGTTCTCGCACGCGGTCGGTCCCACGATCCCGGTGATCCCCGTCGTGGAAGGCGTAGCGTCGGCCAGCCACTGTGAGCTCGCCGCATCGTTCGTGGACCTGCCCGAGCCTGTCTGTGAGTCAGCGGGCACCCTGCCCCCGGTGGTGCGCGAGACGTGGCAACGGCTCACCGGACTGGACGTGCAGGTCGCGATGGGCGGCGAGTGGGCCCCGATACCGCCGAGCGCCGACGTCCTGGTCCGAGGCGTGCCCATCGCGGGTGCGTATCGAATCGCCTTCGATCACTTCACCGCCCCTGACGTCTACGACATCCACTCCGGAACCAAGATCGTCCAACCAGTGGCGAAATGGCTTCAGGCGGGCGTCGTTGCAGCCTCAGCGATTGCCTCCCTTGCGGCACTTGTACGCTTCGCCGACCTCGCGATGGCCTCGGGATCGGGCACGCGACGGCTCGAACGCGCCGGCGTTCCCTCCGCCGCCGCCCGGCATGTTCGACTGACGGTGACCAGGACGGCGCTCCTCGTCAGTACGGGCACCGCCGCAGCCTACGCACTGGTGTTCTCCTGGGCAGGCGTCGGCGCTGAACTGACGACCCTCAGCCTTGCCACCGTGATTCTGTGCTTCCTCGCCGTGAGTGTCCCCGGGCTTCTACTCCTGCATGCATCAAACCGCTACGGCCGAGGGTGAGCGGCGTGCTCCCGTGCGGCGGATCCGTTCGAGACACGATCGGCGGTGGGGCGGCGGAGGCGTGACCGTCACGCATGAACCCGGCACCCTCGCTGCACAACCCGTCACGAACCATGAGGAGCCCGCGGCGAAGGGCCCAGTTCTTCAAGGATGGCCGGCGTGTTTCCTCAGTCTTCGCTGCATCTCGACAGTGAGATTGGATCGTCGGCGGCTGATACAGTGCATCGTCGGATGGTGCGCTGCGGGTGAACTCCA
>CALMKG010000478.1 GCA_937867175.1 uncultured Propionibacterium sp.
AGAGGTACCGCAGAATGTGCCGCGACATCTTCCCGCAGCCGTACTGCACCACCCGGATCTTCGACATCATGACCACCCCTTAGGTTCACCCAAGCGTCGCGATCACGAGCGAACGAGCGGAGCCAACATCTGCGTTGGACCATGCCGAGACCAGCGACGCGCTCTGCGTCCAGCCTATCTGTCGGCGGGTGCTGAGAAGCGAGGGATGCGGATTCGCGCGCTCGCACTTCCTGTCAAGGGGCCCTCTCGGCCTGTCGATCCAGCCCGCCCCACCAGCCTCCTTGCGTCTCGTCATGCGAGACGCCAAGCCAAAGGGATTTGGTGCACGTGCCTCTGACTTGTCACAATCAAGGACATATCCGCGTGTAACCGGTTACACACCTTGGTGGACAGGACCCGATCCACATCCCCGAGGCTGGTGGAGCGACGAGGGAGCAGTCACGATGATCGTGCCCAGACACTACGAAGACCTCTGCGTCCTGCATGAGAACCTCATGCCAAGACGGGGGTACTACATTCCGGCGTCGCGGCCCATGGGTCCGCTGGTCGCCGATCGAGATCAGTCAGACCGGCTCCAGATGCTCAACGGACAATGGCGATTCCGGTACTTCGACAGCATCCACGACGTGCCCGCGGACGTCTTCCTCGGCGACTCACTGGTGGACTTCATCGAGGCGCCAGTGCCCAGCGTGTGGCAGAACTTGGGCTTCGACTGGCATCAATACACCAACATCCGCTACCCGATTCCGCTTGATCCGCCGCATGTTCCCCAGAACAACCCGGCCGGGGCGTATCTTTGCGAGTTCGACCACGCCCCCGACCCCGATGCCCCTCGGGTTCACCTCAACTTCGAAGGCGTCGACTCCTGCCACTACGTCTGGGTGAACGGGCACTACGTCGGCTACAGCCAGATCTCGCATGCCACCAGTGAGTTCGACATCACCGACTGGCTGGTCGAAGGGACGAACCGGCTGGCCGTGCTCGTCCTCAAGTGGTGCGTCGGCACCTACCTGGAGGACCAGGACAAGTTCCGGATGAATGGCATCTTCCGCGACGTGTACCTGTTGCGGCGTCCGGAGTCGTGTGTGTTCGACTATTTCACCACCACCGACTTGCGCGGCGACCGCGCGGTGGTGCAGGTGCGGGCGAACCAGCTGGGCGCCCCCGCCGACGCGCGGGTCACGATCACCGATGACCAAGGTGCCGTCGTCGGGGTGTCGAAGTTGCAGGCCTCCCCTAGCGATCCCGAGTACACCCACCGGGCGGAGATCGAGATCGCCGAGCCCCGGCTGTGGACGGCCGAAAGCCCCCATCTGTACACGATGCTGATCGAGACCGATCACGAGGTGATCACCGACCGCGTCGGCGTCCGGCAGATCGGTGTGGACGGCAACGTCGTGAAGCTGAACGGGCGTCCCATCAAGTTCAGGGGAATCAACCGGCACGACTCCGACCCGGTGACCGGCCCGGTCATCGATTTCGACCAGTTGCTGACCGACCTGCGGCTGATGAAACAACACAACTTCAATGCGATTCGCAGCAGCCACTATCCGAACGCCCCGTACTTCTATCAACTGTGCGATGAGTACGGGTTCTATGTGATGGCAGAGGCCGACAACGAAAGCCACGGAACTCAAGCCCAGTACCTGCCCGACGCGTCGTTCGACAACCAGGTCGCCCACTGGAACGAACCGATCGCAGACAACCCCGCTTTCATCCCGATGACCCGCGACCGGACGCAGGCCTGCGTCCACGTGCAGAAGAACCGGCCATCGGTGGTCATGTGGTCGCCGGGCAACGAGTGCAGCTACGGCATCGCCTTCGAAGATTCGCTGCGATGGATGAAGGAGTTCGACCCCACTCGCCTGACGGTCTACGAAAGCTCCTACTACGACGACGGCAAGCGCAAGTACGACTACTCCAACATCGACGTCTACTCCCGGATGTACCCGCCGCTGTCAGATATCCGCCAATACCTCGATCAGAACCCCAGCAAGCCGTTCCTGCTCCTGGAGTATTGCCACGCCATGGGCAATGGGCCGGGGGATTTCGAGGACTACTTCGAGCTGATCGACGCCGAGCCTGCCATGTGCGGAGGCTTCGTCTGGGAGTGGTGCGACCATGCCGTCTACAAGGGACTAGCCGAGGACGGACGGGCGATCTACTACTACGGCGGCGATCACGGCGAGCTCATCCACGACGGCAACTTCTGCCTTGACGGCCTGGTCTACCCCGACCGGCGTCCGCACACGGGGTTGCTGGAGTTCGCCAATGTCCATCGTCCGGCGCGGGTGGCCGGATTCGACCAAGCCACTGGGGTGCTGCAGCTGCAGAACAAGCTCGACTTCGCCGACCTGGCCGG
>CALMKG010000479.1 GCA_937867175.1 uncultured Propionibacterium sp.
CTGCTGTAGATGCTCGAGCAGACCGCGCCCCTTGGCGTCGAATCTCCTGGTGACGCCAGTTGACCAGTTGTACTCGCCAGCGAGTGATCCCTCAGCCGCACCAATGGCTCGACCAACACTCATGAACCGCTCGCGGAAGTACGGTGTCGTGCGAGCCACGAACACGGTGAAGTCAAAATCGGCCAAGAACACGTCGAGGTTGGACTCGAAGGGTTCCCGTTCTCCAGTTCGGTCGATGAACACTTCCCACTTTGTCCGGTCAACGAGGGCACCCTCAGTTTCGTGAGTGAAACTGAACAATTCGCCATCGGCGGCTAGGCAGTAGGAGCGCCTTTCGTCGCGCTCCAGGTCAGTGATGTTGCCGTTGCCGCGCTCGCGCGAGATCGGTTCTTGAATGCCGTACTCGATCACGGTCTTGAGGACCCAATATCCGGCGTTCTTGGAAACGGTCCGGGTCTTGTTTCCAAACAGGCCGTACTTTTCCGTGGTGGACACCTGAACCTGTGGCGACTTGCCCGCCAAGGCGGCTCGGTGCGCAGCCGATCGGATCTCGTCGAGAAGCTCCGAGGGAGCGCTTAGGTATGCCTTGAGGTCGCCGGGAGATGTCACAACAACGAGCGTAGTGCGCCCCTGATCGAGGCAGCCGCATTGCGCTTGGACGCGGCGAGTTGCGGGGGGAGCGAGGTGTGGGGTAACGTCTGCCTCCGCGCGTTGAACCCAGGTCAAGTGGTTCCGCGCAATCTTGAGAAACCAGCCGATGCCCGCTTTGGCGTGCCCTCGTATCGGCTGGGTCTGCCCAGCAGTCCGCGGTGGCGCTTGTCGTCGCGGTCTGAGGTTTGACAACTCAAGAGTGGAAAAGGGTGGCGGTCCACCCGGCGGATCGCCGGGCGCCGAGCGAAAGGCAGAGAGAGCCGAGTAGCCAGTCCACCGATCACGCGGCTCACGAGCCTCCTGCCCCAGGGACGACGGGGAACAGCGCTCGGGGATCACTGGGGAGTGCCCGGGTTCGCGTGAGTATCAAACCCCCAGACTCCTAGACGTCGCCATGACCTGCCTTCCTGGCAGCGAGCGCGCCGAGCGCCGCGATGACCCGCCTTCTTGACGGCGAGCGAGCTCACGAACGTCCGCCGGCCTCGCCACCGCGAGACCGGTGCTCTTGTCTACCCAGAACACGCGACCCGTGTTCGGAGAGGAACCTCTATGACCGCAATGATGGACACCGAATCGGTCCTGGACGATCTGGCCACGAGCCTGCACTCAGGACGCATCGCACGAGTCCCCGATCCGTCGCCAACCTACGTCTCGCGGCGGACCGCGCTCGGGGCCAACCGCACAGACTTCCAAGTCCTCGACTACGCCCGCGCCCACCACTACAACGTGCTGATCGAGGGTCCAACGGGTCTCGGCAAGACCAGTGCTGTCATCGCCTGGGCAGCGCGAAACAGCAAGCCTTTCTACGCAGTCTCATCCAACGTCGCCATCGACCCGTCGCAGCTCTTTGGAAAGTTCGTCCCCGATGGCATCGGCGGGTTCCATTGGCAGGACGGCCCGGTCACCGACCTCGTGCGTCACGGCGGCGTCCTCTTGATCAACGAGATCAACTTCCTGCCTGAGCGGATCAGCACCGTGCTCTTCTCGCTCTTGGACTCCCGACGCGAAATCACCCTTCTCGACCACGATGGCGAAGTCATCACCGCTCATCAAGATCTGCTTATCGTGGGAGACCTCAATCCTGACTACGAGGGCACGCGTCCACTGAACAAAGCGCTTCGCAACAGGTTCGCCATCCAGATGTCGTGGGAGTACGACGACGAGATCGAGCGCCAACTCGTCCGTGGCGCGAGCCTGCGCGAACTGGCGGGCCTTCTCCGGCGCGCACAGCACGACGGGGAGGTCGACGCGCCGGTTTCCACCGGGATGCTCGTGGAGTTCGAGCAGATCGCTTCTGGGCTCGGACTTGACGCCGCAATCCGCAACCTCGTCAACCACTTCCCGACCGACGAAGAGCGCCAAGCCGTCACTGTCGTGATCTCCGCAATGCTCATGAACCTCGAATCCGACTACGCCGATGAGGGGGCTCGATGACCAAGCATCTCGACCAGATCGTCGCGACCTACGAGCGAGCGAACCGGATCTTCTCTGGCCTCCCCGTCAACTGCGAGGTCAAGCCGTCCTCGGTCCTCGATCTCTTCTTCAACGAGTTGCTTGAGCGAGAAGGCGCGCCCGCATGGAGCATCGGCTCGGACATCTACTTCGATCCCCAGGTCATCGAGCGAGCCACTCGGTCGCGCGAGGCGGAGACAGCTCTTGCCGGCCTCAACTTCCATGAGCTCGGGCATGTCCTCTACACCCCGATGAAGGACTCGTGGCTCCGAGGGCACCTGGACGAGTGGGAGGGGCTCGCGCCAGCCTTTAACGCGCTGGAGGATCAGCGGATCGAAACCCTTCTGGCCGCGCAGTACCCGACGCTGGCCACCTACTTCGTGCAGGCTTTCCAGAGTTTCGTTGTCGAGAACACGGAGTCCGTCTATACCAGCCACCTGCTCGCCCACGGGCGCCAGTTTCTCCCCGCACGACTCCGGGCAGTCCTCAGCGCCGAGTTCGTCGGGACCTGGGAGGAGCGGTTTGAAGCCGAGGCGATCATCGACGAATACCGGACGCTGGTTCTTGGGCCAGAGCACTCAGACGATGCCGAGCGAGCACTGCACCTCATCTCGCGCTTCAGCAGCCTGATTCAGAAGCTTGGCGAGGCGGTTCCGACCCGCGCGCACGGCTCCGGGTTCGGAGGAGCAACCACCACGCTCATGCAGGTCGACGCCCAGCGAGCGCGGGAACTCATCGAACAGGGTCACACGGTGGTGGAGTTGGTTGGGTCTCCCTCCGGCAGCCCAAGATGTCGCCGACCACCGAGGCGCCGAGCAACCGCGCGGCGAAGCGGACCTGCGCCGAGGATCGAGCCGAACCGGTCAATCAGCGTCGTCCCCGTCCCCCCTGCGTACGTCGAGTCTTCTCGCCGCTTCCGACAGGAGCTCGATCGGCTACGAGGCGATGCTGATCCGGGTTGGGTCCGACACGTTTCGTCGGGGCGCTTGAACAGCCAGCGCGTGGCTTTGGGCGCGGATCCGGACTCTGCGTTCGACCGCTGGCAGGAGTCGTCGTTCGATGCCAGTGACATCGAAGCGGTCTTGCTGCTCGATGCATCCGGCTCTATGCGCACAGCGATGAAGGAGGTCTGCGCGGCGGCGTGGGCGATCAAGCGAGCGATCCAGACCGTCGGCGGGCGGACCACGATCTACTCCTACGACGATGTGGCTGGATCGGTGTATGCCGCTGGTGATCGTGCGGATGCTGCAACCATGCGTGCAATCGAGGCGGGTGGCGAGAACGAGCCTTTGGTGGCCCTCGAAGCTGCAAGAGGGCTGCTGTCCTGTTCCCGAGCAGCCAACCGAATGCTCATCACCCTTGCGGACGGTGACTGGGGAAGCGAGGAAGATGCTGCTCACGCGGTGGTCGATGAACTCAGGGCATCCGGAGTGATGACCGCCATCGGCCTTCTCGGCCAGTACGTCTCCGATGACCCGCACCATCACGAGCACGCCGTCCGACTGTCCACGCCTGCGGCGCTCGTCACGATGGCACGACACCTTGTCCGGGGTTCTCGGGCGAACCTCTCGGCTGCTTAGGTGTTTACGAGGGGCAGGAGGCTCAAGAGTGACTGGAACTGGAATGGTTCGAAGTGCAGGTCCATCATCGGCCTGCCCCGGAACCACTCCGCTCGAGCTTGGTGGTGGGCGATCGCATCGCGGTTGCCCACCACCTCGGCCAGTTCCACGAGCTCGGCGTGGAGCTGCACCCCTAGGAGGCCCGGATCAACATGCGAACGGCCCGCTCGTTCGAGCATCCCCGTCAAGGCCTGAACGCGGTCAGTGGGTTCCAGCGTCCGACTCAAGACCCACTCTGCGAGCAGTTCGACGCCCGCCGCCGACCAGCCGTTCGGGTCTGAACCTCTGTCGCATGAAGCGGCTCGCACCTTCGCGCGCTCCTTGTCCCCGGCGATCCAGTCCACCAACGCCAAAGCGCCGAGGAGTCGCGCATCTCCGCAGTTGCACAGCGCAACACACCGCGCTGGTCCGTGATCACGCCGCTGTCGATCGTCCTGATACTCGAGGAAGGGCTCACGGCCGGAGTAGATCGTCGGACGTTCGTCGGGGGCATGGAACAGCGCGGCATCGTCGATAGCAGAACTCCATGCCAGGGCCGCCGCATCGGCGCCATCTGCGAGCAGCTCGACCGCCATCTGGGTGATCCCGCCGAACTCACCACGTCCCGCGAGTTCGCCAGGGTCGAGCAGTGAAGCGATCTGTGAAGCCGGCGCCGGGCGCCCCTCGGCCACACGCAAGCGAAGCAGGTGAACTGCCGGCGAAACACAACCGCGCTGGCCAAAGGCCACCACAATCTGGCCCGCCCGGGCCAGGTCGCCTTCTCGATCGGCCTCCAGCAGGTCGACCATCGACGCTGCGCTGCCGAGCGTTGCGCCGCGAATCGCCTCTCGGGCCTCGGCCGGGAGGACGCCGCGCCAGGAGGCGAACCATGCCATCTCGGCCTCGGCAACCATCGCCTCCGAGCCAGCGATACCGGCTTCCGTCAGCCGACGCGCGACGGGTTCCAACGCTTGGCGCCATTGAGGAGATCGGAAGACCCACTCCACCAGACCGCGCGCGGGCTCGTAGGTTTCAGCGAGGGCGAGGGCGTAGGCAGCGCCGGCCTCTGCCTGGGCCTGCCGCTTAGCCTCGAATCCCGTCTCCCAGGCAGCCTGGTCGAAGATGGCTTCCTTCGCCCATCCGGGATTGGCGCGCTCGTACTCGCTGTCCGCGTAGTTGTGGGCTGCGCCAAGGAGCTCGTTCTCTAACTCGTCGAGCGTGCAGATGCCTCGATCGAATTGCCGGAGGTAGCGTTCTGCCCGGTCTGCGAGTTCCTGTGGCAGTTCGGCTGGCACGCCTCAATGCTATTCGCACAGAGTTCGTTCGCCTGGCAAACGTCTGGCAGATCGAGGGGGGTTCAGTGCGCACCTGAGCTTCGTGACGGTTTCGATGCGCGTGATGAGCGCTGGAGATGGCTATGAGTACCTGCTGCGCTCGGTCGTGGCCGGGGACGGGAACCGTTCGCTTTCGACGCCGTTGACGCGCTACTACGAGGAGGCGGGAACCCCGCCCGGTTACTGGCTCGGCACGGGTGTTCACGCCTTCGGCGACGGCCAACTGACGTCCGGCGCGACGGTCGAGGAGGACCAGCTCGCGCTGCTGCTGGGCCAGGGCCGCGATCCGCTGACCGGGGACCAGTTGGGTCGGGCGTTCCCGAAGTATCAGTCCGTCGCCGACCGGATCGCCAGTCGAGTCGCTGAACTCGATGCCGGACTCACCGGCGAAGAACGCGACATCGAGGTCGCACGGATCGAGGCTGAGGAGACCGAGAAGGGCAAGAACCGCGCCGTGGCGGGGTACGACTACACGTTCTCCGTCCCGAAGTCAGTCTCGGTGCTGTGGGGCGTCGCAGACGCCGGCACCCAGGAGATGCTGGTCGAGGCTCACCACGCCGCCGTTGCGGAGGTCGTTGCGCTGCTGGAGCGCGAGGTTGCCGCCACTCGCGCGGGTGTTGCAGCCCACGACGGGGCGGTTGCACAGGTCGACGTGGCAGGTGTCGCGG
>CALMKG010000480.1 GCA_937867175.1 uncultured Propionibacterium sp.
CCGGCATGGTGACTCGGGTGTCGGCTGGCAGCTTGGGATCGGTGGCTGCGGCCAGGATCGCGGCGCAGACCATGGGCGTGGCGATGCTGAAGGCCAGGTTGGCTGTCTGGGACTCGCCCGTCTCGGCGCGTACCTCGTGACGGCGATCCCACAACAACACGGCACTGGCCGCGGCCAGACCGATCTGCGCTCCGGCAGCCGCCTGGGCCGGCCCCATGAGATGCTCGGCGGCCTCAGCCAGCACTTCGTCGTCGAGGTCGTCGGGCCGCAGCCAGCCAAGCTTGACCGCCACCGCACCCATGTTGATCGTCCAGCCGATGCCGAAGACGCGGGGGACCAGTAGGCGTTCATCCGCTGGATTGAAGGTGCCGGCCATCCGGCGCCCGATGCCGCGTCCGAGGGAGTTCGGCGCACCGAGGATGGTTCGGAACCGACCATCGCTGGTGCCGAACTGTTCGTCAAGGCAAGCCGCATAGTCCTGCGCCCGGCCGGCGACCGCGATGGCGTCGTCGACTGCTTCGGCGGCCTCGCGCAACGCGTCCCGCAGATCATTGAGCGCCTGACGGCGCGCTCGGCCGCGCAGCTTCAGGTGCGATTCGACCTGACGCACGTAGTCGTCGATTCGGGTCTTGCTGTTGGTCATCGTTCTACTTCCTTCAGCAGCTTCGCGATCGCGGTGGACAACTTGATCCAGGCGTCTCGTTGGACACTCAACTGGTCACGTCCCGTATGGGTCAGTGAGTAGTACTTCCGGGGTGGCCCGACGGGGGATTCGCGCCACTGGGTGTCGACCAGGCCTGAGTTCTTCAGTCTTGTCAGCAGCGGGTAGATGGTGCCGGCGGCAGCCTCCAGACCCGGACGCAGCCCCAGGTCTTCAACAATCTCGACGCCGTACCTCGGTGCGGCGTCCAACAGGGCAAGAACCGCCAACTCCAGCGAGCCCTTTCTCAGTTGGGTAGCAACGTCCTCCATGAGGTACATGGTAATACACACTAGTGGGCAGTGCAAGGATGCTGGTGCTGCAACGCCTTAGGTAATGCCTCGCCAATGAGCCCACGCTGCCGCCTCGGTTCGAGACGCGACGCCCAGCTAGGCCAAGATGTTGCTGACGTGCACGTTGACTGCTCAAGCGCCCACGACACCCCCGAGCGCCGTGTCGCGCATTCGACGATCTTCCGGGATTGCCAGATAAGGCAGGGCTTAGCTCCATCCCGGTGACCGGACCTCGGGCAGGCTTTCGACATGCAACGCAGCATCGGGTAGGGTTTCACCTCGGATCAGCCCTCGGGCATCGGTCCGGCGGGCTGTAGCGCAGCTTGGTAGCGCACTTGACTGGGGGTCAAGGGGTCGCAGGTTCAAATCCT
>CALMKG010000481.1 GCA_937867175.1 uncultured Propionibacterium sp.
GTCCTCCTGTACGAAGAGGCGGAAGTCGGCCCAGCGGTCGGTGATCTCGACCTCGGCCCCGGCTTCGCGCAACGGTTCACCAGGCCAGGTGGTCTGGCGCGTGGGCCGGTCACTGTCGATGCGGGTGCCTGAGAGCGACACCCACTCGCGGAGCCGGTTCTTGGCTTCGTGGAAGTCGCGGTGCCACCCGAGCGGCCCCGAGGGGGTACCTTCGGAGTTGTAGGCGTTGAGCCAGTGGGTGTGCAGCGCGGAGAGTTCCCAGATCAGCTCGTGGTGGCGATGCCAGTACGGCGGCACCACCGTCGGCGGCAGCCCGTAGGTCAGCCGCAGCCAGTCGACCCATGCATCGAGGTCGGTCCACTCGATCAGCGCCTCGTCGGCGGTGAGCAGGTTCCAGTTGATTGGTCGCAGCGACTCGCGGTCCTCGAAGTCGGAGTAGTCGGCGGTCCCGAACAGCTCACCGGGACCGCCGTACTCCTGATCCGGGTCGCCGGCCTCGACCTCCAGCAGTGTGGGCTGGTCTCCGCTGTCGGTGCCGGTGCTCATGACGTGCGCCGATCAGAGGCCGACGGCCGGAGCGGGCTCATTGACCACCGTCATGTCGTTGGTCGGCGGGTCGGGCTGCTTGGCCGGGGTGCGATCCACGACGTAGCGGGTCCGGGCGCAGTCGTGCCCGATGCGGCGGGCGACGAACTGCTCACGGACCTCGCTCGCTCCGCCGGGCCGCTCCTGCTCGTACTCGTGGATGTAGCCCGAAGCGACGATGGAGTCGCCCGGCTTGAACCTCGGGTACGCCCGCTCGGCCGCGCGGTCGAACAGCACAAGGTCGCAGTAGACCGGGTCGCGCTTCGTGAACGACCCGTCGACCTCCTTACGGTGCTGCTCGATACCAACCCGGCAGAAGAACCTCGGGTGAGCCTTGCCGGTGAAGGTCAGCTCCGGCGCGGTAGCGATGAACCCCTGAAGGCTCATCTGGGTGGGAATCGTCATCACGGACTCCTGACGTCGGGCAGTCGCCCGGATGGCAACCGCTCTCAGGAGTCAGGTGTGCGAGCGTGTCGATGTGTTTGGGAGGTTCCGGGGGCTTGGATCAGTAGCCTTGGAGAGTCAGACGCGAGCAGGTGAGGGTGGGTCCAGGTGGTGAACGGTCGCGCCAACCCGTCTGACTTGATCGTCGCCGATCTGAAGGAACGGTTTGACGAGCATGCTGCTGCTCCGGCTTTCGATCGTCTTTACGACGACCCAGAGTTTGCGCACATGTTCGCTGTCCTGCATCGCCGGCTTAACAAGCACTTCGATGACATCAACGGTCGCGCCAAGACGACGCACCACTACTGGGCAGACAACAGTCGGGACCTCCTCGCGCTGATTGACGAGCTCAATCAGATTCGCCACGACCTGCGCCGAGCAGGAGTCGAGATCCAGCTTGATGAGCGCTACCAAGAAGCACTGGAGCGATGCGAGCCGTGGCTCACACCGTCCGGGGGTAGCCCAGTTCCCGATGACTTTGAGCAGATCGAGGTCGTCTCGTACGAACCGGTCTTCACGCGTCCCTCAACAAGGCTCAGGCTGAAGAAGCAGGACGCACCGGTCGAACTGAAGATGGTGGGCGAAGGCTCCTACGCGACCGTGTACTCCTACGTGGACCCGGACTACGGCATCAAGTTTGCGGTCAAGCGAGCCAAGCGAGGCATCGCTGAGAGAGACCTGCATCGGTTCAGGCAGGAGTTCGACGTCATGGCCCGGCTTAGCTTCCCGTACGTCTTGGACGTGTACAAGTACGACGAAGAGCGTCACGAGTATCGGATGGAGTTCTGCGACGAAACGCTGCGCGACTACATCGGGAAACGAAACGGCACGCTCAGCTTCTCATCTAGAAGGCGCATCGCACTTCAATTGCTTTACGGGATCAACTACATCCACGGCGAGGGCCTGCTCCACCGGGATATCAGTCTCCAGAACGTTCTGGTGAAGGTCTACGCGAGCGGGGCCGTGCTGGTGAAGCTGTCGGACTTTGGCTTGGTCAAGGATGCAACCTCGACATTTACGCGGACTCAGACCGAGATGCGTGGGACCATTCGTGACCCCCTCATTCACGACTTCAAGAGCTACACGGTGCTCAACGAGATGTACGCAATCGGGTGGGTTCTGTCCTACATCTTCACCGGGCGTGAGGCACTCGCATCCGCAGGTCACGAGGTGAGTCGCATCGTCCAGAAGTGCGCCGCCCACGACACCGCACGTCGGTACAAGACTGTGTTGGAGCTGATCGCCGACGTTGAGCGGCTCGATGCCGCACCGACCGCCGGACCCGAGTAGATGCCCCATGTCTACCGCCTGCGGAGTGCAGCTTCGACCTCGGTGCGCTGTTCGCGGAGCTGGTCGGCTTCCTTGCGAGCGGTCCAAGGGCGCAGGTCCGTGACCAGTGGCGGTGCGCTTCGCAGGAGCACGAGGGCTGTGCCGAAGGGCAGGGTGCGGATGGCTTCGGGTGGCATGACCGGCACGCGCCGGATCGAGCGTTGTAGCGATCGGGAGCCGTAGTCGCCGACCGAGACGGTGTCGGTCTTCTCGTCGCGCTCGCCGATCAGCGCGGAGAGGTCTTGGAGGTCCTTGGCTGAGGAGGTGCCGCCGAGGACGACCTTGACGATGCTGGCGTCCCAGATTGCCCCGGCCGCGTGGTC
>CALMKG010000482.1 GCA_937867175.1 uncultured Propionibacterium sp.
CCCGTCGCGAGTGCCGCCGGTCAGCACCTCGACGCTGTGCTCGGGGTGCGGCATCAGGCCCACCACGTTGCCGCGCTCATTGGTGATGCCGGCGATGTCGTTGCGTGAGCCGTTCGGGTTGTCGAGGTAGCGGAAGACCACCTGGTTGTTGCCCTCCAGACGCCGCAGCGTCTCGGTGTCGGCCTGGAAGTTGCCCTCGCCGTTCTTGAGGACGATGGTGATCTCCTGACCCGCAGCGTAGTCGCAGGTCCACACGGTGTCGGTTGACTCGACCCGCAGCCGCTGCTGGCGGCAGACGAACTTGCGTCCGACGTTGCGGATCATCGCGCCGGGCAGCAGATGCGACTCGCACAAGACCTGGAACCCGTTGCAGATGCCGAGCACCGGCAGGCCGCCCTCGGCGGCCCGAACCACCTCACCCATGATCGGCGCGAACCTGGCGATCGCACCGGCGCGCAGGTAATCGCCGTAACTGAAGCCGCCGGGCAGGATGACCGCATCCACATCGGAAAGCGAATCGGATGCATGCCACAGCGCGACCGGTTCGGCCCCGGACAGTCGAACCGCCCGCCGGGCGTCCTGGTCGTCCAGCGTGCCCGGGAAGGTGACCACGCCGATCCGGCTCACTGCTGATCCTCCACGCGCACCACGAACGACTCGATGACGGTATTGGCAAGCAGCTTCTCGGCGGCCTCACGGATCTCGTCCAGGCGTTCCTCGGTCAGCTCGCCGGCAACGGTGATTTCGAAGCGCTTGCCCTGTCGCACTTCGAGGCCGCGGTGGCCCAAACGCTGCAGCGAACTGGTAACCGCCTTGCCCTGGGGATCAAGGATCTCAGGCTTGGGCATCACATCGACAACGACACGGGTCATGCCGGTAAGCCTAGCGCTCGGGCACCGCCAGTTCGCGGCCTGTCAACCGTCGGTAGGCCTCCAAATACCGCTCGCGGGTCGCCGCGACCACGTCGGGCGGCAACGAAGGTGGCGGCTGGTCGGTGGACCGGTCCCACCCGGAGTCGTGCACCAGCCAGTCCCGCAGGTACTGCTTGTCGAAGCTGGCCAGTCGCCCAGCCGCCCATTCGTCGGCGTCCCAGAAGCGGGAGGAGTCTGGCGTGAGCACCTCGTCTGCGAGCACCAGCGTCCCGTCAGCACGCAGCCCGAACTCGAACTTGGTGTCGGCCAGGATGATGCCGCGCTCCCGTGCGAGTCGCTCTGCGCGCCCATAGATCGACAACGTCGCGTCCCTGACGCGGACGGCCAGGTCTTCGCCTACCAACTCGCACATCTGGGCGAACGAGATGTTCTCGTCGTGCTCACCCAAGGGCGCCTTGCGGGCGGGCGTGAAGATCGGGGTGGGCAACCGCGATCCATCATGCAGCCCCGACGGCAGTTCGATCCCGGTCACGGCACCCGACTGCAGATACTCTGCCCAGCCCGATCCGGTCAGATAGCCGCGCGCGACCGCCTCGATCGGCACCATCTCGAGGCGTTCGACGACCAGTGCTCGACCCGCCACTTCGGCGGGCACCTCGGTCGAGACGACGTGATTGGCCACCAAATCGTCCAACTGCTCGAACCACCACACCGACAGCTGGGTCAAGACCACTCCCTTGTCGGGAATCGGGGAGTCCAGGACGTGATCGTAGGCGGACACGTTGTCGGTTGCGACCATCAGCATCAAGCCCGGATCTTCCAGCGCGTAGAGTTCACGCACCTTCCCGGCGTGCAGCAGCGGCAGACCCAACCCGGCGAACTGACTCACCTGCTTAGCCTACTTGCCGGGTGGCCGTGCCCGGTACTTTCGGCCCGACGTTGGCGCGCTTGACGCCCGCACTTGTCGGTGGGGCGCTCTAGAGTTGACGATGGAGGTTTGGGTGCCCGGGTTTGAACTGCTTTCGATGATCGTCGGCTTGGCCATGATGACGGCTGCGGTCGTGATCGTCTTCACCCAGCGGCGCCACGCCCAGGACGAGTATCGACCGGTCAATCTCGGGCTGCTGCCGCCCGAGCGCAGCCACCAGCCGCCCCCCGAATTGACCCCGGGCATGGTCGGACCGTTGCACAAAGACGAGGCGGACGTCCGGGACCTGCGCCTGACGCTGGTCGACCTCGCCACCCGCGGCTACCTCATCATCACCCCGCTGATCGACGAGAACGACAGCACCTACGAATGGGTGATCCGACGCACCCCACGCCCGCTCGATGGTTCCATCCGCACCTTCGAGCAGTCGCTCCTGACGCTACCGTTCGAAGCCGACCAACGTGACCCCTCGCCCCGCACCACGATCACCCTCAGCGCGCTGCTGAACGCCGGCTCGCAGTCGTTTTGGAGCGCGCTGGTTGCCGCCATGCACGAAAAGGGCTGGGTGAACTCGGAAGGGCACCACCGCAGCAGCTCACCTTGGGGATGGGTCGGTGCCTTGCTGCTGGTGGCGGGGCTGCTGCTGACTGCGTCAATGCTGATCGACTGGCTGGCGACCAACGACTTCCGGGGTGTCATCGGGGGCCTGTCGACGGGGGTTGCCGGGGTACTGCTGGCCTCCCTGGGTCGCCGGCGGACGATGCACACCGACGCAGCCGCCGAAGCCCGGTCGGACGCCGACGCGTTTCGCGACCAGATCGCCGACTTGAAGGCCGAGGATCTGTCGCCCACCGCGCTTCCCGAGGTCTTCAATCAGGTCCTGCCGTGGGCCCTCGCGTTCGGCAGCGACAGGCAGTTCGCGGGCACCATAGATGAGGCCTTACGCCGTTCGGCGAACTGGGGACGCCCGGTCGAGCTCGACTTGGCCTGGTACCAGATCGAGGGGTCGCCGAGCGCTCGGGAGTTCACCGGAAGCGTTTCAGCGATGGTGAACCGTCACCCAGCGGGCGGGACGCCACGGCAACGACCGGCGCCGCGCAGAAATCGCGTGGCCGGCTGGCGCCACGGCACGGCTTGATCAGGGGCGCGGAAGGACGGTCAGAGCGTGCTCAGACAAGCCCCCACAGCCTCGTTGAGGTGCCCAGCCCCGAACTTGCCTACAGCACCGCCCCGGGCTGGTAGGCGGCGGCCTCCGGATCTGCCTCGGCCAAGACGCGGACGCGCTGCACAACCCGCTCCGCCTGACGGCCCGCGGCACCGGTCAGCTCAAGCGGAGCGCTGACCAGCGCGTCCAGTTCGTCCCGGCTCAAACCGAGCCGTTCGTCGGCGGCGAGCCGGTCGAACAGGCCGTTGCGCTGCGTCCCCGATTCGCGCATCTCGAGCACCGCCGCGACCGCGTTCTCCTTGATCGCTTCATGCGCCTCCTCGCGACCGACGCCCTTGCGCACCGACGCCATCAGCACCTTGGTGGTGGTCAGGAAGGGCAGGTAGCGGTCCAACTCGGCGGCGATCACCATCGGGTATGCCCCGAAGTCGGCCAACACGGTGAGGAAGGTCTCGAACAACCCGTCGAGTGCGAAGAACGCGTCCGGCAACGCCACCCGGCGCACCACCGAGCAGCTGACGTCGCCCTCGTTCCACTGGTCGCCGGCCAACTCGCCGACCATCGAGAGGTACCCGCGAATCACCACCGACAATCCGTTGACCCGTTCGCAGCTGCGGGTGTTCATCTTGTGCGGCATGGCGGAGCTGCCGACCTGGCCCTTCTTGAAACCCTCGGTGACCAAGTCGTCGCCGGCCATCAGCCGGATGCTGGTTGCCATGTTGGACGGCGCGGCCGCGGTCTGGGCGAGCGCACTGACGACGTCCAGGTCGAGCGAGCGTGGGTAGACCTGGCCGGTCGATTCCAGGATGTGGGTGAACCCGAGACCGGACGCGATCCGTCGCTCCAATTCGTCCAGTTTGTCGAAGTCACCACCGAGCAGGTCCAGCATGTCCTGGCTGGTACCCATCGGGCCCTTGATGCCGCGCACGGGATAGCGTCCGACCAGGTCATCGAGCCGGGCATGCGCGACCAGCAGTTCGTCGGCGCAGGTGGCGAACCGCTTTCCGAGGGTGGTCACCTGGGCGGCGACGTTGTGGCTGCGGCCGACGATCGGCTGGTCGGCGTATCGGACCGCGAGGTCGGCCAGCCGGGCGAGCACCGTCACCACCCGGGCACGGACCAGCTTCAGCGACTCCAGCACCTGCATCTGCTCGACGTTCTCGGTCAGATCGCGGCTGGTCATGCCCTTGTGGACGTGTTCATGGCCGACCAGCCCGTTGAACTCCTCGATCCGGGCCTTGACGTCGTGCCGGGTGATCCGCTCCCGATCGGCGATCGAGTCTAGGTCGACGTGGTCGACCACGGCGGTGTAGTCGGCGATCATCTGATCGGGGTCGTCGCCCCCGAAGTCGACACCCAAGTCGCGCTGGGCCTCCATGACGGCGAGCCACAGCCGGCGCTCGGCGATGATCTTGTTCTCCGCCGACCAGATCCGGCACATCCGCGGTGACGCGTAGCGGCTGGCAAGCACGTTCTGGATGTCCATGATTCTCCTTGTCAGATG
>CALMKG010000483.1 GCA_937867175.1 uncultured Propionibacterium sp.
TGGCCAGGTCGACCCCGTTGTGCAGGCTGGTGCTGGCGCCGGTGACCGGGTCGACGCGCATCCCGAACCCCGACGTCACCTTGTACGGGGTGTCGACGAACGGGACTCGCCACTCCCCTGTCGCCGGCAGCGTGCCGGCGCAGTTGACGGTGAAGGCGGAGGCGGGGACGACGACCAGGGTCGCGATGAACCCGGCCAGCACCAGCGGCCCCGCGAGCAGCAGCGTCGCCAGCATCGCTGCAAGGACGACGATCGTCTTGTCCATGGTCAGTCACCTCCCGGCCTCAAGCTCGAGACCGAGCCGATGGGGACGTTGATGCTGATCGGGGGCGAGAACAGGCAGTGTTCATGGGTGTCCTTCAGCGGGCGGATTCGATGGCGGTGTTGGTGAAGGTGAGGTCTCGTTCGAGGGTGTGGAGGACGGTTTGGACCTTGTACCTGTGGTCGCCGACGACCCACAGGGCCCGGCCTGGTCGTTGTCGGGCCCAGCCGGTGATGACATCACGGGCGATCGGGCCGAGGCCGAGGAGTTGTTCCAGTTCGGCGGCGACGCCGTCGTCCTGGCCGTGCAGGATTTTGATGTCGGCCAGGTGGAGCAGGTCCTTGGCGATGGTCGCTGCCTGTGAACCGGCGTCCCCGGCCGACAGTAGGTCCGACGGTTTGTGGGCGACCGACCATTGGACCTCGCCGTCCTTGCGGGACAACCTGAGGTCCTCGTCGAAACTCTTGACCGCCTCGACACCGAGGCGTAGTTGTTTCCAGGCCTCGTCGCGGACGGTGATCCGCAGGTCACCGGGTTGGGCGACTTCCCGCATCGCCCGCCCCCACGACGACAGACAGGTCAGCGCGATGCCGACGGCTTCGTCGCCGAGCGGCTGCAACCTGGACAGGCTCAACGACTGGATCGGTGCGGTCCAGTCCACGTCGATGGTGGTGTGGTCGTCGAACAACCCACCCAGGACGCCGGACACGAGTTGTCCGAGGGCGTCGCGCAGGAGTCGGGTTTCGTCGAGGAAGTGCCGGCGGTCGCGGTAGCGGCAGTCGGCGATCAGGGCATCGTCTGGTTCGTCGAGGGCCCGCCACAGCATCGGGATGGTGGGTTCGGTCAGGGTGGTGGCGGCGGTGGTGTATCCGGTGATTCGGGACAGGGCGGCCCGGACGACCACCTCGTCGGTGGGGCCGCACGGCACCCGTCGGTCCCCGACACGCTGCGAGCCGACCAGGCCACGGATCAGGGTGAGCCAGCGCCGGAACACCACCGCGGCCCGGCGTTGCGCCTCCATCGCCGACAGGGTGGCCCAGCCCTCGCCGAGGGGTCCGAAGTCCAGCGGGTTGATCCGCGCGGGCAGTCCGTGCCCGATCACGAACGGCTGTACCCCGAGGGCGTGGCACAACGGTTCGTATTCGTCCTTGGGGTCGCCGAGGATCAGCACCCGGTAGCCGAAGTCGGTCATCCGGAGCAGGAACGCCTTGCTGGTCGCCGACTTACCGCCGCCGGGTTTGCCGAAACACATCACGTTCGGGTTGGTCACCGACACGTCGGAGGCCAGCACCCAGCCGAGCGGATCGGCGTAGAAACTGCCACCCGAAAGCACGTCGATGCCCATCTGCGCACCGGTCGGCGGCAACCCGGGGGCGGAAATGAACGGCCAGAACACCGCCGCCTGGTCGGAGGCCATCCGCCACGTCGACACCTGCGCCGACGCCGCCGACCAGCCCCGCCCCGGCCGGTTGACGCCTGCGCGGGGCGCCGGGTGGAACAACCGCGGTTGTTTCACCGCCGGCGCCAGCGCCGGGGCGGTGGGAAGCTGGTGGCCGAAGTCGGCCAGCAGGTGGACGACATCACGCGCCTCGGTAGCGCGGCGGGTCCTCATGCCACACCATCACGGGTCAGGCACACCCCGAGCGGGATGGTGGACGCAGCGAACCCACGATCCTGCGCCAAATCGAGCCGCAACGGCGCGAAACCGGCCATCCGGATCGCGGCGTCCAGCCGGCGACCGTACTCGGTGATCGGCTCGCTACGCGGCACCGTCACCGTGCACACCGCATAAGGGCGGGTCATCGAACTGCCGCGGGCCAACTTCTCGTCCATCCCCTGTGCCTTGGCGGCCTCGTTACGGTGCCTGGCCTTGGGCTTGACCCCAGCCTTGCGACGCAGTTCACCCGCCATGTCGGACGCGAACTCGGCGTTGTCGGCGGTACGTTCCGCGACCGACTGGGTGAGGATCGGGAACGCCACCATGAACGAACGCCGCTCCCCCGCCTCGGTCGGCGTCAACACCGGCGCCAACGCACCGATCACCGCACCCTTGACGGGCAACTTGACGGTGGCCGACACCGAATCCCACGCGTCATGGGCGTAATGCCGCACCGCAGCGTCAGCACCGGAGGGGCCGGCCATCGCCCATGGCACATCGGCGTTCACGCCAGGGTTCTTCTCCCGAGCCGCCAACGCCTCCACGATGCCGGCCCGGTCACCGGGGGCGAACCCCGTCCGACACGCCAACGCCAGCTCCGGCGACGTCAACCACCGCACATCAGTCATCCCCAGACCGCCACGCAGCTGGGACTCGACCTCCCCCATCAACCCATGCAGCACATGCCCGCGGCCGTCGACACCGCCGCCGGACTCCCTGGCCATCCGACCCATCCGATGCTCAGGCACCACGAACGTGACGAACGCCTCAGTCCGGACGCTGGCCCTGGTCAACCCGGCCTGCAAGTCGTCGTTGATCCGGTGCGCCAACTCGCTACGACCCGGCACCCGATGACGGGCCACCCAAATACCCCGCTCGGCGCCGTCGTCCGGCACGGTGCGGACCATGAAGATGACCTCGTCGATCAGCTCACCCCGCGAACAGACATCAAGCAACCCCGACAGACCGGCAGCCTGCCGGTTCCGATCAGCGGGGTCGCTCATCCCGATCCCCGGATGCACCACCGCCGCCGTCACCGCCCAAGTGCGGGCGGCGTGGTCCCGGATGATCGCCGTTCGGGACATAGTCGGCCCGTGCGGTGGCCCGTCATGGATCTCCAGCCCCTGCAACACCCCCGGCAGGTCCGCCTCGCCCAGGTCGTCGGCCTGGCCACGGGCGGCGCGGGCAGTGAACTGCCGCGACCCGCGCAGACCGGCCACCGCAAACAGGACCATGCTCCTCGCCCAGCCGACCGAAGAGCGGCCCTGAATCTTCACCACCGTGACCAGGGCCACCAGGATGAAGACCAGCAGGAACCACCACATAATTGCCCACTGCTGGCGGCTCATCGCCCACAACACCGGCAGCCCCGAAACCGCCAAGGCAACCAACTCGACCAGCGACATCCCGAAGAAGAACCCGATCTGGTCCCGCGAGTAGTCACTGAAAACGTGCACAGACATCTTTGACCTCATTTCGTGTTGCTTTCGCTTCAGACGGCTGCAGCCGCGGCAGCCGACCCGCCCCCGGCTATTGCCGGGCCACCGGATCCTGCTGGGCCGGACGCGGCCGGTGACCCGCCGCCGATGTTCGGGATGGGGGCCGCGCCGGCCGGAGAGGTCCAGTCGGGGGCTGTCTGGTCGGTTTGGTGGGCGTCCTGCGGGCCATCCCCTTGTCCACTGCCACTGCCCTGGTCGGGGTCGCCCTGGTCGGGGTGGTGTGGGTGTGGTGGGCGGCTGCCGGGCGGGTTGCCCCAGTCGGGCTGGTAGGTCTGGTGGCCGACGCCCATCTGGTTGGTCAGGTCGGCGCCGACCGCGGCCGCGCTGCCGCCTATTGAGGCGACCACCCGCATACCGGTCGCCACCGCCGCACCGACCGGCCCCAGCACCCCGGCTACCCCGGCAGCCAGGCCGCCACCGGCAGCCGTTCCTGCCGCTCCGGCCGCGCTGTTGGCAGCCATGCGGCTGGTGTTG